>JAUSMU010000121.1 GCA_030645995.1 Gammaproteobacteria bacterium
GGGTGAAGCCGGTGATCCGCCCACGCACTTCACCGAGCCCAACGACGTGCTCGTAGCTCCCGATGGCAGCATCTTCGTGGCCGAGACCCACGGTGCCCAGTTCCAGGACGAGC
The DNA here is from genome assembly GCA_030645995.1 of Gammaproteobacteria bacterium. Classification (GTDB taxonomy): domain Bacteria; phylum Pseudomonadota; class Gammaproteobacteria; order Pseudomonadales; family Pseudohongiellaceae; genus UBA5078. The sequence goes on from JAUSMU010000121.1 coordinate 114, forward strand.
CCGGCCCCAATTCCAAGAGCCGCATCTCCAAGTTTGCGCCGGATGGCACTTTCATCCCGAGCTTCGGCGAGTGGGGCTTCGAGGATGGGCAACTGCGCTCACCGCCCTCGCTGGCGATGGATTCCCAGGGCCGCCTGTTCGTTGCCGACCGGGGCAATCGCCGCATCCAGATTTTCGATCAGGAGGGTGGCCACCTCGATACCTGGTATCAGTTCAGCCGTATCAGCGGCCTGTATATCGATGCCAACGACATGCTGTATGCCATCGACTCCGAGTCCGATGAGAACTACAACCCGGGCTGGCGCAAAGGGCTGCGGGTCGGCAATGCCAAAACCGGTGAGGTGCTCTACTACGTGCCCGAGCACAACTCCGCGCGGCCTACCGGCATGGGCGGCATTGGCGCCATGGGTGAGGGTGTCGCCGTGGATCGCGCTGGCAACGTCTACGGCGGCGAAGTCGGTCCGGTGCAGGGGCTGACCAAGTTCATTCCGCGTCTGATCGATTGATCGACGGAGAGCGCGCGACTGTTTGGCTTTGACAACGACGTGAGGTGTTCGGGGCAGGAGGCGCAGTGGCTGCGCCCCTGACTCCGTTCGTCTGTGTGTTAAAAGCGACGAAAAGCAGAAGGTGCTTTCTAGACTCTGTAAACGTTTGACCTATGTCATGGCGGCAATATCGGGCTGAATTAAACTGCTCCCATGAAACCGCATCTGTCGTCAACATCCTGTCAAAACAGCAACGCTCAAGCCCGGGCTGGAGCGATTTGCTCTGCTCGCGTCATCGAGTTGCTGCAGAAGTACGACAGGCCGGGGCCGCGCTACACGTCGTACCCACCCGCTACCGAGTTCAGGGCCATGAACGCCGGCATCTACCTCGATGCGCTGGAACGACAGTCGCAGCTGCACGGAGATACCGAGCCGGTTTCCATTTATATCCATATTCCCTTCTGCAGTTCTCCTTGTTACTACTGTGGCTGCAACAAGATCATCACGCGCAATCATGACAACGTGCGTCAGTATCTGGACCACCTGCGCAAGGAGATGGCGCTGCTGCGCCTGCAATCCAGTGTCTACAGAAGGCCGGTGACCCAGCTGCACTGGGGCGGCGGGACGCCGACGTTTCTGGATGATGCCGAAGTCACGGAGCTGATGCACCTGACGGCACACTACTTCAATCTGCAGGCCGGCAAGGACCGCGACTATTCCATCGAGGTAGATCCTCGCACGGTCACTCGTGAGCGCATCGAGCTGCTGCGAGGTCTCGGCTTCAATCGCATCAGTCTCGGCATTCAGGATTTCGACCGGAATGTGCAGAAGGCCATCAATCGGGTGCAGAGCTACGACGAGATTGTGGAGCTGGTGGGTACCATCCGCGCCCGCGATTTCCGCTCCTTGAATTTCGATCTGATCTACGGCTTGCCTTTGCAAACACTGGAGAGCATCCAGGAGACGTTGAGCCAGGTCATCGCTCTGTCTCCGGACCGCATCAGCTACTACAATTATGCGCACCTGCCAGAGCGTTTCTCTGCACAGAGGGCGATCAATTCCCAGGATCTGCCGACGCCCTCCCAGCGCTTGGAGATTCTCACGACCATCATCGATACCCTCACAGGTGCCGGTTATCTGTATATAGGCATTGACCACTTCGTCAAGAAGGATGATCCCCTTGCGCTGGCCAAGGCGCAGGGAAAACTGCGCCGCAATTTTCAGGGCTACTCGATCGACAAGGCGGCTGATCTGATCGGGCTCGGAGTTTCCTCTATCAGCACGGCAGGCAACGTGTTCGCGCAGAATGAGGTACAACTGGAACACTACTACCGGGCGCTGGACGCGAATCAACTGCCAGTTGCCAGGGGTGTCGTGTCCAACGCCGAGGATGAGCTGCGGCGCGAGATCATCCAGCAGCTCAGCTGCTTCCGTTCGCTCGACATCGCTGGCCTGGAACGAGACTACAAGATCAACTTTGCCGAGCACTTTCGCCTGGCGCTGCCAGAATTGGAACAGTTCGAACGCGATGGGCTGATCGTGATGCATGGGCAGCAGGGTCTCACAGTGACTACCGATGGCACATTGCTGTTGCGCAACATCTGCATGGCCTTCGACGAGTACCTGAACAGAGGGGTTCCTCTCAGGCCAATGTTCTCGCGGGCGATTTAAACGTCGATCTGGCTCCTTTTCATGCAAGTTTCGGGTGATTGCCCGTTTATCTGTTTGCAGAGCAGACGGATGCGTGTCTGTGGGAACAAAATAAGGTTTGCCGTCGGTCCCTAATCCACTACAATGACCGTCAACCACTTGACTCCGGACAAGGCAGAAACGTGAAACCCAATTACCAGTTAGATGTCGCCGAAGATTGTTCACGCGCCGTGAAGCGCACTTGCCATACCAATCCCAGTGTTTCCTGCGGTGATTGCAGGCTCGGTGAGCTGTGTCTACCGATTGCCCTGGATGCACAGGAGATCGGCCACCTCGACGAGATCGTGAAACGGGGTCGCAATCTCAAGAAGGGCGATTACCTCTACCGCGAAGGCGACGAATTCAATTCCATCTATGCGATTCGTGCTGGCAGTTTCAAAACCTTCAAGAGCAGTTGGGATGGCGTGGAGCAAGTCACGGGTCTGTACCTCCCGGGCGAGATTCTGGGAATGGATGGCATCAGCAATAACCGTCACGGTGGCTCGGCGGTGGCGCTGGAAACCGGTTCCTTCTGTGAAATTCCGTTCCACCAATTGGAAGAGTTGAGTGCTCGCATCCCTTCATTGCAGGGGCGCTTCTTCCGCCTGATGGGACAGGAGATCGTCAAAGATCAACAGATGCTGACACTGCTCAGTAGCAATGCGGCAGAAGAGCGCGTGGCGGCGCTTCTGCTGAGTATCTCCAGCCGCAATCACCGTCGCAAACTCTCACCTTTTAATTTCCGTCTACCCATGACCCGGGCCGAAATCGGCAGCTATCTGGGGATCACTCTGGAGACGGTCAGTCGCGTGTTCAGCCGCTTGAGCAAGCAAAATATCGTGGCGGTGGATAACAAGGAAATCCAGGTGCTCGATATCTCCGCGCTCAAAGCTGTCGCCAAAGTGAAAATGGGTTGTTCTTAACAAAGCCTGTTGTTCCATGATTTAAGTCAACAGATTTTTCTCCGCAATGCATTATGCTCCTTCTCAAGCATTAACAAAGGAGTAGAGCACAATGCGCGCAACAATCGATTCCAAAAATATCGTCACTTCGGTCTGTGGACCACTCACCGCATCGGTTGCAGCATGGCTGGCCGGGGCGACGTTGGCGATGATTTCCGGAAGTGCTCTCGCTCATGAATCCGACGATGTGATTGTGCGTGGCGGCGCCGCTCTCGTCTCTCCTCACGAAACGGCGTCGCCCGCCATCGTCGGACTTTCCAGCAATATGCAAGCGGGGTTCTCTGGCACCTATATGTTGACCGACTCGCTCGGCGTAGGGTTGCTTGCGGCTACGCCGTTTACGCATGATGTAGACCTGAAGGGTGGACGTACGCTGGCTGAAGTCACGCACCTGCCACCGACAATCAGCCTGCAGTATTACTTTGAAACGATCAGTGTGATAACTCCGTATGTCGGAGTCGGTGTGAATGCGTTTCTGGTGCTGGACAGCGACATGACGAGTTACGGGCGCAGCACGTTGGGGACCAACAGTATTTCGGTTGATAATTCCTACGGACTGGCGCTGTCAGCGGGAGTCGATGTGGCGCTGTCCGACACTTGGTCACTGAATGCAGGAGTGTGGAACATCGATGTCGACACGACGGCAAACGTGAATCACGGCGCGTTGAAAATTGATCTGGATATAGATCCCTGGGTGTACATGCTGGGGGTCGGCTACAAGTTTTGAGTATCGCAGTGGAAGGTTCGTCTGGGAGCTGAGTTCGTTTGGTAGACTCCAGCCGTTACAAGATGCCAGCATTTTGTAACGGTTTTTTTTGTCTGTTGCTTTTGCGGGGCGATGTTTTTGTGAGGGACGCTTGAGAAGTGCGGAAGCATTGGCTACAGTCGCCGCATCATCAAGGAGTTCAGTATGTCCACATTGACGTTTTACACGAATCCTCGCTCGCGCGGGCAAATTGTCCGCTGGATGCTTGAGGAGGTCGGCGTTCCCTATGACACCGTGCTGCTCGAATACGGCACCACGATGAAGGCCCCCGAATATCTCGCCATCAATCCCATGGGGAAGGTTCCGGCCATCCAGCATGAGGGGACTGTAGTCACTGAGGCTGCAGCCATCTGTGCGTACCTCGCCGATCAATTCCCTGCCGCCGGGCTCGCTCCGGCTCCTTCCGATCCTTTGCGCGGCACTTATTATCGCTGGCTGTTCTTCGGAGCAGGGCCGTTGGAAATGGCGGCGACGGCCAAGGCACTGAACTGGCAGGTAGCCGAGGGGCAACGGGGCATGGTGGGCTTCGGCAGTCTGGAGACGACGCTCGATACGCTGGCAGGCGCGCTCACCCATGGAACGTGGCTGTGTGGTGAGCAGTTCACGGCGGCTGATGTCTACGTCGGTTCCGCTATTCTCTGGGGGATGCAGTTTGGCACCATACCCAGACGACCTGAGTTCGAGAGTTATGCGGCCCGGCTGCAGGCGCGCCCGGCGGCCCAACGGGCGCAGCAGTTGGATGCGGCGCTGTTGAAGTAAAGGTTCCCATGGGTCCAGTCAGATGAGTGAAGTCACTTCCGTCCCAAAGCGCGAACAGACCCGTGGCGAGGAAATCGCCAACAGTGTCAGCCACGGCATCGGCGTGTTGCTGGCGCTGATTGCGTGTCCCTTCCTGCTGATCAGGGCAGGGCAGTCAGAAAGCACAGCCTTTCTGGTCGGGGCGGTGATCTTCTCGTTGAGCACCCTGATCCTCTACTTTTCCTCGGCTCTCTACCATGCGCTACCCAAGGGTCGGGCAAAGCAAGTGCTGCGGATGATCGAACACTCTGCCATCTTTGTGCTCATTGCGGGTACCTATACCCCCTTCACGCTCGGAGTCTTGCGAGGCTCCTGGGGTTGGACCTTGTGCGCGCTGGTGTGGACGCTGGCGCTGGTCGGGGTAGTGCTCAAATCATCGAATCGGCTGTTTCATCCACGCCTCTCCAACGTCATGTTTCTGCTCATGGGCTGGCTCATTCTGGTCGCCATCAAGCCGATGCTCGACAGGGTGCCCATCGAGGGGCTGTTGCTGCTGTTGGCGGGCGGGATCGCTTACACGGTGGGAGTTGGCTTCTATGCCGCCAGCTCGCGAATCCGCTATGCCCACTTCGTCTGGCATCTGTTCGTGATGGCTGGTACCGCGTTGCACTACTTCTCCGTGTACTGGTACGCGGCCTGAGATTGCCGCATTTTCCATGCTAGAATCCCCCGCCAAGGCCAGGCCACTAATGGAGGACCGCCCGCCAATGCTGCTGATGATCGACAATTACGACTCGTTCACCTACAACATCGTCCAGTATCTGGGGGAGTTGGGGGCGGATGTCCGGGTCTATCGCAACGACGCCATTACCATCGCCGAGATCGAGGCGCTGGCACCTGATCAGATCGTGATTTCTCCCGGCCCCTGCACGCCGAATGAGGCTGGCATTTCGGTGCCGGTGATCAAGCACTTTGCAGGCAAGATCCCTTTGCTCGGTATCTGTCTGGGCCATCAGGGCATCGGGCAGGCCTTTGGCGGCGATGTCATTCGCGCGAAGAAAGTCATGCACGGCAAGCTCTCGCCCATTTACCATAGCAATAAGGGCGTGTTCACCGGCCTCACCAATCCCTTCACCGCCACGCGCTACCATTCTCTGGTGATCGACAGTAAGACGCTGCCGGACTGTCTGGAAGTGACAGCCTGGACCCAGGACGAAAACGGTCAGATGGATGAGATCATGGGTGTGCGCCACAAGACGCTCGATGTCGAGGGCGTGCAGTTTCACCCGGAATCGATCCTGAGCGAGCACGGGCATCAATTGTTGAAGAATTTTCTGGATGGTTGCCGCTAACTATGGACATCAAAATCGCTATTCGCCAGTTGACCCTGCAGCAAGACATTGGTGCTCAGGACATGATCACGCTGATGCGCGAGATCATGACCGGGCAATGCAGTGATGCACAAATCGGCGCCTTTCTGGTGGCGCTGCAGATCAAAGGCGTGCGGGCGGCTGAGCTGCTCGGCGCCGTGACAGTGATGCGGGAGCTGGTCACTCGCGTGGAAGTCGCTAACAAGCAGCATCTGGTGGACACCTGTGGAACAGGGGGCTCTGGCACCGATACCTTCAATATTTCGACGTCGTCCGCGATGGTGGCTGCCTGCGCCGGTGCGCGTGTGGCCAAGCACGGCAACCGCGCCGCCACCAGCAAGAGTGGCAGTGCGGATCTGCTGGAAGCGGCGGGCGTCAAACTTGCACTGGGTCCCGAGGCCGTGGCGCGCTGCATCGAGACGGTCGGCGTCGGCTTCATGTTTGCTCCCGGCCACCACAGTGCGATGAAGCATGTCGGCCCAGCGCGTCGTGAGATTGGCGTACGCACCATTTTCAATGTGCTGGGGCCATTGACCAATCCCGCCTCGGCGCCGAATCAGGTGCTCGGCGTCTATGATCCGAAATTGATCGATGTGATGCTGGATGTGCTCAAGACGCTGGGCAGCGAGCACGTGCTGATGTTCGCCGCAAACGACGGTCTGGATGAGATCAGTATTTCGGCCGACACGCAGGTGGGTGAGCTGCGCAATGGCACGATTCGCCACTATGTCATTCGTCCCGAGGATTTCGGCATCAAGCGTCGCGATGGCTTTGCGATGTTGAAAGTCGACAGTGCTCAGGAGAGCCTCGTCATGGTGCGTCGAGCACTCTGTTATGAGGATGAGGCGGCGGGGGACATTGTCGCGCTCAATGCCGGTGCCGCGATCTATGCCGCGAATGTGGTGGATACACTGGCGGCTGGCGTGATCAGGGCTCAGCAGATATTGCGCAGCGGTGCCGCGCTGAAGAAACTCGAAGAGCTGGCCGCGTTCAGCAATACACTGTAATAGCAACAAGGGAAAGCGATCAGCAGCATGAGCAAGGCCACCATTCTCGAAGACATCATCGCCCAGAAGCATCGCGAAATCGCCGAGGGGCGTGCGCGCGTCAGCCTGTCTGAGCTGGAGCGCATGGCCGCACAGGTCAAGGACAAGCGTGAGTTCATCGGCTCGCTGCGAAAGCGCATGCTGGCCCGGCAGCCAGCCATCATCGCCGAGATCAAGAAGGCGTCGCCCAGCAAGGGTTTGATTCGTGCGGATTTTGATCCGGTACAGATCGCCCGCCAGTACGAAGCGGCCGGTGCTACTTGTCTGTCCGTGCTGACGGATCGGCAGTTCTTTCAGGGGTGCAATGACTATCTGCAGCAGGCGCGCGACGCCTGTGGGCTCCCGGTCATCCGCAAGGACTTCATGATCGACCCTTACCAGATCGCCGAGGCCAAAGCGCTGGGCGCTGATTGTGTGCTGCTGATCGTGGCGGCGCTGAGTGCGATACAACTGAGCGAACTCGCCGCCTATGCCAGATCTGTGAACATCGATGTGCTGGTGGAGGTGCATGACGAGGCGGAACTGGAGACGGCGCTTGTCACCGGTTTCGATCTGATTGGCATCAACAACCGCAACCTGCACACCTTCGAGACCAGCCTGGATACCACCTATCGATTGGCCCGCCTGACGCCGCCCGGCAAACTGCTGGTGACGGAGAGCGGCATCAACAGCGCCGAAGATGTGCGGCAGATGATCGAGCACGGCATCTACGGGTTCCTGATTGGCGAGACCTTCATGCGCGCCGCGCATCCCGGCGACAAACTCAAGGAGTTGTTTACTGCTCATGTCTGATGACACCTCGCAAGCTTCAGGAGTTATTCCCCCCAAGCGCAAAGGCATTCCGCGCCTGATTGCGGCCGCACGCTATTCTCTGGCAGGGCTGCGCGCCGCATTCGCGTCGGAAGAGGCCTTTCGATTGGAGGTGCTGGTACTGGTGGTGGGTGCTCCCCTCGCGCTGTGGCTGGGGGAATCGCCGGTCGAGAAAGTACTGATGATCGGTTCTCTGTTGCTGTTAATGATCGTTGAGCTGCTCAATACGGGCATCGAAGTGCTCGTCAATCGCGTCGGTTCCGACTATCACGAACTCTCCGGCAAGGCCAAGGACATCGGTTCAGCGGCGGTGTTCGTGGCCATGGTGATGGTGGCTATGGTCTGGGGATTGTTGCTGTTCTGATTCGCTAGTCACCCCTTTCAGCAATCGTTCTACAGAATAACGCGCGCGCAGCATAAACCTCACGCCTTCAGCGCCGATAACAAACCAGGAGACGCATCTTTTGCGTCAGTGTCGTTTGTTTTCCGGTGCCCCATGGCTCTTTCCCAATTCGTCATTCTGCTCTGCCTTTTGGCTGTGATGGTAGCTGCGCTGCTTATCGCCAGATTTGCTCAGGAGCAGCTGGAACAGAATATGGTGCGCCTCTATCGTCTTACGGCGCTCGATCAGCGACGTGCGTCGACCCGCAATGTCATTCGGGCGTTGCTGGATATTGATGAGAACCCGGAGTTGCTGAGGATTTTGTACCAGAGTCTGAGGTCGGATCTGCTGAAAATGCAGCAGCTCGATCCCTCCCGGGCCGATCTGGAGAACGATATCCGCCAGGTGCAGTCGGGCCTTGGCGCACTGAGTGATGTGGAGAGGGCCAACGGTGAACAGCAGGAGCAGCGTCGGCAGAAGTTGGAGCAACGCACCAGTCTCGGTAGTGAGCGTGAAATACAGATCACCCGCGCTTACATCAGTGAGGCTATGAGCATCATCCGGCGGCTTTACCAGTTTCGTCAGGTGCGCGGAGAGCAGCTGGAATCGGTGTCGCGTTACCTGGGCACACTCAGTTTCACGGTTGCGGTCAATTCGCATCTCAATATGGGGGAGCTGGCCCTGCAGGAGGGGGACAAGATCAAGGCGCTGAGTAACTACCGTCGAGCCGAGAGTCTGGTGATGCGCGGTCCGTATAGCGGCCGGGACAGGACTGAGAAGTTGAGTGCTATTGAGGCAAAAAAAGAGCAATTGATTGCGCTGAGCAGAAGTGAGCAGGGGTTGTTGCTGTTGACCTCTATGGATTGATCCGGGCCGGAAAAGGTACGGTCAACGCGTGCCATAAACGACGATGGTCTTGCCCTTGACGTGTATGAGCTCCTGTTCTTCAAGAGTCTTCAACACCCGCCCCGCCATCTCGCGTGAGCAGTTGACCAATCGGCCCAATTCCTGCCGGGTAATCTTGATCTGCATGCCGTCAGGATGGGTCATCGCATCGGGCTCTTTGCTCAGTTCTATCAGCGTGCGGGCAATACGGCCAGTCACATCATAGAAAGCGAGATCGCCTACTTTGCGCGTGGTGTTGCGCAGGCGATGCGCCATCTGTTTGCCGATGGTAAAAACAATCTCTGGATGCGAGCGAATGTAGTTGTTGAAGCTGGCATAACTGATCTCTGCTATCTCGCTGCTGGTACGCGCACGGCACCAGGCACTGCGGGCTTCTTTCTGTTCGAACAGGCCCATCTCCCCGAAAAAGTCGCCTGGATTCAAATAGGCGATGACGACTTCCTTGCCATCATCATCTTCCAGAATCACAGAGACCGACCCTTCGATGATGTAGTACAGGGTATTGCAGGCATCACCTTCATAAATGATGGTGCTGCGATTGGGATACCGTCGGCGATGGCAATGGGTCAGGAAGTTATCCACGTCTTTGATGTGTGGTGTGATGGCCATGAGTGCCATGGTGATCTACTCCTCGATGGCAAAACAAAAAGGTTTGTGGCTCTTTTGCGGGTATTTCCCGGGAAGCGGCCGCATTCAAATATCGCAGATGTATATCACATTTCCTGCATCGCTGTGAATGTCTGACGCGTCGTGCTGACAGGCAGTCTGTGGTAATCTTCCGCGCAGATCGCGCAGGGCCGGATTATTTCCGTGTGGGGATGCTGTGCTGCCTTTGTAAACATTGACGAGAGACTATGATGAAAGCGAAAGTGCGCTGGATAAACGACGTAAAATTCCTTGGACAATCGGGTAGCGGCCATGCGGTGCTGATGGAAGGGCCGGAATCGAGTGGTGGTGAAAACATCGGTATGCGCCCGATGGAATTGTTGCTGATTGGCGCGGGTGGTTGCTCTTCTTATGACGTGGTCACTATCCTGCAGAAAGCGCGTCAGAATGTCAGCGGCTGCGAGTGTGATTTGAGCGCCGAGCGCGCGGATGCCATCCCTGCTGTGTTCGAAAAAATTCACATGCATTTCCGCGTCAGTGGCAAGGATCTGAGTGCCAAACAGGTGGAAAAAGCGGTGGCGCTCTCAGCCGAAAAGTACTGCTCGGCGACCATCATGATGGTCAAAGGTGGCGTGCAGGTGACCCACGATTTTGAAATAGTGGAGGAGTAATTCGGCTGCTTAAAGCCGATAGGCCGCTTTCTTCATTACGACAGACATCAGTGTCATGCCCAGTTTGATGGGCATTGGCAACTCGGCACCGCCGGCCAGCCTGGCGGTTTCCCCGTGGTTCTTCTCGTCAATCAGCATCTGATTGAGAATGGCATGGCTCTTCTCGTCTTCTCGTGGCAGTTTTTCCAGGTGCTCGCGCAGGTGCTCACACACCTGTTGCTCTGTCTCTGCCACAAAGCCCAGACTCCACTTGTCGCCAGCCAGCCCCGCCGCCGCCCCCATCCCGAATGACAGGCCATACCACAGAGGATTGAGGTAGCTCGTGCGGCTGTCCAGCTCTCGAAGGCGCTGTTCACACCAGGCGAGATGGTCGACTTCTTCTTGAGCGGCGTGTTCCATGGCCGTGCGGATATCGGGCAGTTTGGCGGTCAGTGCCTGCCCCTGATAAAGCGCCTGGGCGCAGACTTCGCCGGTGTGGTTGATACGCATGAGGGCGGCCGCGTGCTGACGTTGCTCCCCGGTCAATTCGTGTTCCGGTTTGCCGCGCGCTGGCGTCGTGCGTCGTGCGGTGCTGGCGCCAGGCACCAATGTTCGCAGGGCTTGATCAAACTGCACGATCAGTTGGTCGAGACCGTTCAGAGAGGGGCTGCTGGCGGATGCTTGCTCACGCATGTTATTTCACCTTTTCTCTATTCAGTTCTCTGGCGATGGCGCGATAGGCGATGTCGCGACGGTAGAAGACCTTGTTCCAGTGTACTCCGTCTGCCAGTGCATAGGCAGCCTGCTGCGCTTCAGTGACAGTGTTGCCCAGCGCCGTTGCGCACAGCACACGGCCGCCGTTGCTGACCACGTCATTGCCACGCATCGCCGTTCCGGCATGAAATACCTTGCGATCACAGGAGGAGTTGCTTTCCAACCCGCTGATGACATCACCCGTGGCGTAGGCGTCGGGATAGCCACCACTGGCCATCACCACGCCTACTGCAGGGCGCGGGTCCCATTGAGCAGTGACGGTATTCAGCTGGCCGTCGAGTGCGGCATTGCACAGTGTGATCAGGTCGGATTGCAGACGCATCATCACGGGTTGGGCTTCGGGATCGCCGAAGCGGCAGTTGTATTCGATGACGTTGATATCGCCATTTGCGGAGATCATCAGTCCGGCATACAGGAAGCCGACGTAAGGATTTCCGTCCGCTCGCATGCCGTTGACGGTGGGCATGATGACTTCTCGCATCACTTTGGCGTGAACAGCGTCGGTCACTACGGGGGCGGGAGAGTAGGCGCCCATGCCGCCGGTATTCGGGCCACGGTCGCCGTCGTCGCGCGCCTTGTGATCCTGGGAGGTGGCAAACGGCAGCACATGAATGCCATCGACCATGACGATGAAACTGGCCTCTTCGCCAGTCAGGAATTGCTCGATGACGACGCGGTGTCCTGCATTGCCGAACTTGTTGCCGGAGAGCATGTCCTCAATGGTGGCAATCGCCTCTTCCACGGTCTGAGCAATGATCACGCCCTTACCGGCCGCGAGTCCGTCAGCCTTGATGACAATAGGAGCGCCTTGCTCGCGGACGTAGGCCACGGCTGGAGCGATCTCCGTGAAGTTGCTGTAGGCGGCGGTGGGCACACCGTGGCGTGCGAGGAAGTCTTTGGTGAAGGCCTTGGAGCCTTCCAGCTGAGCCGCGTTTCTGGATGGTCCGAAGCAACGCAGGCCATGGTTCGCGAAATAATCCACGACTCCTGCTACCAGCGGGGCTTCCGGCCCGACGATGGTCAGCCCGACGTCGTGCAGTTGCGCGAACTTCACCAGCGCCGGGAAATCCAGTGTGTCAATTGCGACATTCTCGACACCCGCTTCCAGGTGCGTGCCAGCGTTGCCCGGCGCGACGAAGATCTTGCCAGCTTGCGGGGACTGCCTCAGACGCCATGCCAGTGCGTGTTCGCGACCGCCATTTCCAATAATCAATACGTTCATGATGACGACCTTCAGTGACGGCTCTTAGTGACGACCTTTAGTGACGGAAGTGGCGCACACCGGTAAAGACCATGGCCATGCCTGCTTCATCGGCCGCTGCGATGACTTCCTCGTCACGCATGGAGCCGCCCGGCTGAATCACAGCGCTGATGCCAGCCTTCGCCGCCGCGTCGATACCGTCGCGGAACGGGAAGAACGCATCGGATGCCATCACGGAGTCTTTCACTTCCAGGTTCTCGTCAGCCGCCTTGATGCCAGCGATACGGGCACTGTAGACGCGGCTCATCTGGCCTGCGCCGATCCCGATAGTCTGGTTGTTCTTGCAGTACACGATGGCATTGGATTTCACGAACATGGCGATCTTCCAGGCGAACAGCAGATCGGCGATCTCCTGTGCACTCGGTTGACGTTTGGTGACCACTTTCAGATCCGCTGCGCTGATCTGGTGAATGTCGCGATCCTGCACCAGCAGGCCACCGTTGACGCGCTTGTAGTCCAGTCCGGCCAGACGCTCTGGCTGCCACTGACCACAGCTGAGTACACGCACGTTTTGCTTGGCAGTTAGAACCTTCAGTGCCTCTTCAGACACGGTTGGAGCGATGATCACCTCGGAAAACTGACGGTTGATGATCTCCTGAGCGGTCTCTGCATCCAGTTCTCGGTTGAAGGCGATGATGCCCCCAAAGGCGGACGTCGGATCAGTCTGGAAGGCCAGTTCGTAAGCGCGCTTGATGTTGTTGCCGATGGCTACGCCGCAGGGATTGGCATGCTTGACGATGACACAGGCAGGCTCACTGAAGGATTTCACGCACTCCAGCGCGGCGTCGGTATCCGCGATGTTGTTGTAAGACAGCTCTTTACCTTGATGCTGCACAGAAGTGCTGATGCTGGCTTCCTGTGGATTTTTTTCCACGTAGAAGGCCGCGCGCTGATGCGGATTCTCGCCATAGCGCATGTCCTGGCTCTTGATGAACTGAGCGCTGTAAGTGCGCGGGAAGACGCTGTTGGCGTTTTCATTGCCCTGCGCATCAGGCACCAGACGTCCCAGATAATTGGCGATCGCAGCATCGTAAGCAGCGGTGTGTTCGTAGGTGCGCACGGCAAGATCAAAGCGGGTACTTGCTTGCAATGATCCGCCATTGTCCTTCAGCTCGGCGATAATTCTGTCGTAATCCGATGGGTTGACCACGACGCCTACCCATGCATGATTTTTCGCCGCTGCGCGCAGCATGGTCGGGCCGCCGATGTCGATGTTCTCAATGGCCGTCGGCAGGTCACAGTCGGGCCTGGCGACCGTCGCTTCGAACGGATAGAGGTTGACGACGACGAGGTCGATGGCAGGAATGTTGTGCTCTTGCATCACGACCTGATCGATATCACGGCGGGCAAGAATGCCACCATGCACCTTTGGATGCAGCGTCTTCACGCGGCCGTCCATCATCTCGGGGAAGCCCGTGTATTCGGCGATTTCAATAGCGGGGATATTCTCGGCGCGCAGAAGCTTGTAAGTGCCTCCGGTGGAGAGGATTTCGACGCCGACGCTGTGCAGAGATTTGGCAAATGACACAACGCCGGTCTTGTCAGACACGCTGATAAGGGCGCGCCGGACTACGGCAGTTTTGGCTGTGGGCATAGTAGGGAAGGTCTGTCAGTCAATTAACAGGATTGGGGTCCTTTGCGTGCAATCCTGTTAGAGATTATCCGGGTACCGGTCACAACAATCCGTGTTGTTTCAATTTCTTGCGTAGGGTACCACGGTTCAAACCCAGCATGATAGAGGCCTTGCTCTGGTTGCTGCCCGTGTGGCGCAGGACTGCTTCGAGTAAGGGTAATTCGATTTCGTTCAGCACCAGCTGATACAGATCGCTCACAGACTCCTCCCCGAGTTGCGAAAAATAAATCTGCATGGATTTCTCCACATCGCGGCGCAAGCTGGAGTGTTGTTCATGCGGAGCGGCGGCGCCAATTCCGGTATGCAGGGATTTGCTGCGTGGCATCAGGTCGTCCATTATGTTCATGCTGCGGTTTCCTTCTTGATCATCAGTGACTCGAAATAATTCTGTACGCTCTGCAACTGTTGTTCGGAGGTCGTCAGTTGATTGAACGCCCTCTTGAACGTCTCTGCGTCTCCAAGGGTGCTGGTGTACCAGCCTGCATGCTTGCGCGCGAAGAGAACGCCCTTGAACTCGCCATACAATTCATAAAGCTGAGAGATGTGTCTGAGCAGCGTTCGGCTTACTTCCTGCAGTGGGCTGGGGGTCAGAAATTCACCGGTGTTCAGGTAGTGATTGATCTGTCCGAAAATCCAGGGGTTGCCCTGTGCCGCTCGTCCGATCATCACGCCATCGGCTCCGGTGTAATCCAATACTGCTCTCGCCTTCTCCGCGCTGTCGATATCGCCGTTGGCAATGACCGGAATAGCCACCGCGTTCTTGATCGCGGCAATAGTGTCGTACTCCACGTTTCCCACGAACCGGCACTCGCGGGTTCTGCCATGCACGGTCAACAGTTTGACGCCGCAATCCTCGGCAATTCTGGCGACTTCAACGCCGTTGCGGGAGTCCGGGCACCAGCCCGTGCGAATCTTCAGCGTGACCGGTACATTGACCGCGCCGACTACGGCTTCGAGGATGCTGCGGACCAGTCGGGTGTCCTTGAGCAAGGCAGATCCGGCCGCTTTCTTGAGCACCTTCTTGGCTGGGCACCCCATGTTGATGTCGATGATGTCAGCGCCCAGATCCACGTGCAGCCTTGCTGCATCGGCCATCATTCGAGGGGCAGAGCCGGCTATCTGCACGGCATCGGGGCCTCCGGCCGCAGGACGTGTCAGCCGCGCCCTGTTCTTGTCGCTAAGCCACAATTCTGTATTGCAGGTCAGCATTTCTGCCACCGCCAGGCCTGCACCCAATTCCACACACAGATCCCGGAACGGTTGATCGGTGATGCCCGCCATCGGCGCAAGGATGACGCGATTGTCGAGCTTGTGCGGGCCGATGGCGATCACAGAATTGCCTGAATTGGTGACAAAGTGTTTGTAATCTGTAGGTTTTTAGACAGAGTTAATCATAGCGGTGAGGGTTGTGGCAGCAAGGGAAAAATAGGGTACAAATACGGAGCCCGTTTTCGCGGTGAGCCCTGTATTCGATTGTCGGGGTTAATTCTGGGAAAACACCGGGCTGAAACTGACTTCGTAATTGACTGCGCGCACTCCCGGGTCGAGAATTTCCAGTTGTATTTGCACCGGTGCATCCGGAGGCATCATCTGCATGTCTGCAAGCTCCGCCGGAAGGTATTCGGAGGGCAGGAAGCGGCGCTGCGCGACTAGCGCGTTGTCGGCATCGGTGAAGCGTAACTCCAGTGCAGGAAATGGTTGAGCAAAGGCTGCCGTGTTGCGGAATACCAGATTGACACTCAATGCATTGGCGATCTCGGCGTGACTGCGGACCAGCAAGTCCTCACTGCTGATGGCGCGTATGTCGATCAGAGGCGGAAGAGTGCAACCCGCAGCAACACAAGTCAGGTCCAGCCAAGGCCGCAAGAAAGTGTTCTGACTCAGCTCCTCCCGGTGATACCAGACATACTGTACAGGCAGCCCGGCTGCCAGCAGCAGAATCAGGACGCTCATCAAAAAAGTCGACCAGCCGGATCGTTCCCTGGGCTGCCAGTCGATTTCCAGCGGCGTGACGACATCGTGGACCGCCGCCAGGTTCTCGGCACTAAAATTCTCTCGAGGATGATGTCGCGCCACGTCATGCAGAACCTCACCAAGAAAGTCGTCATCGATGTTGGTGGCTCGCATCGTCGGCATGGGGTCTTGCCGGGGTTGCTCATGCTGATGCTGCTCAACGGCTGGTTCAGTCTCCTCAAGCAACTCCCAGAACGAGGTACTTTCAGAAATCGATGGATCGCGTCTGTTGGGAATTGAATCGGCGAGGTCCAGTGTAAAGATTTGCTCAGAAGGCGCTTCCTCTAGAGTCTCGTAGAGGACAGCTTCTTCTGCCGTTGCCGTTTCCACTGCGGGGTTCAGCGGCAGCTGCCCCGAATCCACGTCCTGAATGGGCATTGCAACGGTCTGCAGCTCGGCCGAGGGAACCAGGTTGTCGTCGGCGGCAAAAATTCTCAGGCAGGCGCCACAACGAACCATGCCGTCAGCAGATTGCAGCTGCGTAATGCTGGTTCGGAAGGACGTCATGCAGTATGGGCACTGGGTAATGAATAAGGCCATGCAATCCGGTTGAATCCGCCTCGGGATTGTCGCAGGTAAATCAGGAAATGGAGCTGGTCAGTGTCGGATGCCTTCCACGCGAACCCATTCCTCTCTTGTTACTGGAACAAGCATTGTAAAAAATTCCTGATAACTGTCCATCAGTGACTGTGTCTGCAGTGAGAGCACGCCTGACAGAATAATTCTGCCACCGGGCTTGACCAGTGCCGCCAGCAAGGGAGTGAGTTCCTCCAGCGGGCCGGACAGGATGTTGGCCACCAGAACATCGGCCTGTGGGTGGCCGGGCACGCCCGGAAGGTGCACGCTCATCTGTGCAGGGCTGATCCGGTTGAGTTCGCGGTTACTTTCCGAGGCGATGATGGCCTGGGGATCGTTGTCGATGGCTATTACCTGACGCGCGCCCAGCAATGCGGCAGCGATAGCAAGGATGCCAGAGCCGCAACCGTAATCGATGACGATGCGATCCTTAACCGGATGTGCGTCGAGCCATTCCAGGCACAGGGCCGTGGTTGGATGTGTGCCAGTGCCGAAGGCGAGGCCGGGATCCAGCATGATGTTGATGGCGTCGGGTTCCGGTGGTGTCTCCCAGCTTGGGCAGATCCACACGCGCTCACCAAATCGCATGGGTTTGAAATCCTGCATGCAGACTCTTTCCCAATCGGCGTCTGCCACTTCCTCGACAATGATCGGTTCGTCATCGCCCAGTTGGCCGCGTTCCTGCAGCGCGGCCACGATTTCATCCATGGGGGCGTCGTGCTCGAAGAGACCGACGACCTCGGTGTTGTTCCAAATGGGCGTGGTGCCTGGATCGATCTGGAAAACGGGCTGATCTTCGCCATCCTGCAGGGTGACGGAAACGGCTCCGAGTTCCGACAGCAGCGTTTCAACCAACGCTGCGCCGGACTCGGTGACACGGACTTTCAACTGTTGCCAGGGCATATCAGGCTCTTGCTTCGGCATGAATAACGCAGACTACTGGAAGCGTCATGAGCATCACTTTGCCGGCATCTTGTGGTGGGCCGTCAGCTTGCCTTCCAGATAGTGGATATTGACGCCACCCTTCTGGAATTCCGCATCACGGATAATATCTTTGTGCAGCGGCGTATTGGTGCGGATGCCGTCGATCAACAATTCATCCAGAGCATTGCTCATGCGTGCCAGAGCACCAGCGCGATCAGCGCCATAGGTGATCAGCTTGGCAATCAACGAATCATAATAGGGAGGCACCGTGTAGCCGCTGTAAATGTGCGAGTCGACCCGTACGCCGTTACCCCCCGGGGCATGGAACAGGTTGATCTTGCCGGGGCAGGGCAGGAAGGTCACCGGATCTTCGGCATTGATGCGGCACTCGAAGGCGTGACCCTTGATATGTACGTCAGACTGCTTGATAGAAAGCTTCTCGCCGCTGGCAATCTTGAGTTGCTCTTTGACGATGTCGACGCCAGTGACCATCTCGGTAACGGGGTGCTCGACCTGTACGCGGGTGTTCATCTCGATGAAATAGAACTGCTCGTCCTGATAGAGGAATTCGAGTGTGCCTGCGCCGCGATAATTCATTTTCTCACAGGCTTTCACGCAGGTCTCGGCGACCTGTCTGCGGATGTGATCCGGAATGCCGGGCGCTGGGGCTTCTTCCAGAACCTTCTGATGTCGGCGCTGCATGGAGCAGTCACGGTCACCCAGATGAATCGCATTGCCCTGGCCATCGGCAAGCACCTGGATTTCGACGTGACGTGGGTTCTCAAGGAATTTTTCCAGATACACGACGCCGCTGCCAAAGAAGGCCTTGGCTTCGGATTGCGTCACATAGATCGCCTTGAGCAGAGCCGCCTCGCTGTGCACCACGCGCATGCCGCGCCCGCCGCCGCCTGCTGCTGCCTTGATGATGACCGGGTAGCCAATGTCCTTGGCGATGGAGAGCGTGCGCTCTTTGTTGTCATCAATGGGGCCATCTGAACCCGGCACCGTCGGAACGCCAGCCTCGCGCATCACTTTGATGGCCGAGACCTTATCTCCCATCAGGCGAATGGTTTCGGGGCGCGGGCCGATGAAGACGAAGCCGCTCTTCTCGACCTGTTCGGCAAAATCGGCATTTTCCGAAAGGAATCCATAACCCGGGTGGATCGCCACCGCGTCGGTGACTTCCGTTGCACTGATGATGGCCGGGACATTCAGATAACTGTCGGTGGCGTTGGCGGGTCCAATACACACGGACTCGTCGGCCAGGCGCACGTGCATCAGATCGCGATCGGCGCTGGAATGTACGGCCACAGTCTTGATGCCCAGCTCTTTGCAGGCCCGGAGTACACGAAGGGCGATTTCGCCGCGGTTAGCAATCAGAACTTTTTCAAGCATGAAGTAGAACCTTTGTTGGTGATCTTGAAGTCTATCCGGAGCCAGTGTCGTTAAACGATGGTGATCAGCGGCTGATCGTATTCCACGGGTTCGCCGTCCTCGACGAGAATAGCTTCCACCACACCGGCGTGGTCGGCTTCGATCTGGTTCATCATCTTCATGGCTTCCACGATACAGATCACATCACCGACTTTCACATGCTGACCAACTTCCACGAACATGGGAGAGGAAGGTGAGGGCGAGCGGTAGAAGGTGCCTACCATCGGTGACTTGATGACGTTGCCGCGCAGACTCTTGCTCTCTGCTTCGGGGGCGGCGACTGGGGCGGCATGTGCAACAGGGGCCGGGGCGTAAGCAGGGGCCTGCTGCATTGGTGGCATGTAATGCATCTGGGCGGGAGCCGCTCTGGAGATGCGGCTGATGCGCACGGCCTCTTCGCCTTCTTTAATCTCGATTTCGGCAACGTCTGAAGATTCCAGCAATTCAATGAGTTTTTTTACTTTTCTGATATCCATGGAGTTTTCTCTTGTCAGTGTGTGTTGTTTTGCGGGCGCTCAACGGTTCTTGGCGATATGCCTGAAGGCAGCCTGGAGTGCCAGGTCGTAGCCGTAGGACCCTAATCCGGTAATGGTGCCCACCGCGATGTCCGAGAAATAGGAGTGATGGCGGAAGGGCTCACGTTTGTAGACGTTGGAGATATGTACTTCGATAAACGGTATGTCGGAAGCCAGGATCGCATCGCGCAATGCCACGCTGGTGTGCGTGAAGGCGGCGGGATTGATGAGGATGAAATTGACGCCCTCGTTACGGGCGTCGTGCAGACGTTCGATTAGTTCATACTCGGCATTGCTTTGCAGGTGTTGCAGGTGGTGTCCAGCTTCGATGCAGGTGAAAGTGAGTCTGGCATTGATATCAGCGAGGTTTTCGGAACCGTACACGGCAGGTTCTCGGGTCCCCAGCATGTTCAGATTCGGTCCGTGCAATACAAGTATCGTTGCCATGATCAGATGCAATCTCGTTATTTCAAGGATGAACAGTGTGGGGCAGTTCTATCGCTTTAGGCTATTTTGTCAGCATTTTCTCAGAAACTTTCCAGACTTTCACCAAGAATTCCTGGGCAGATGCTGATTTGAATCATTCCAGTTCAATTTCCCGTTGCTGCGGCGGATAGCACAACCCTTGTTCTGAACAACCTTGGTATTCGATGATCAGTGTCAGAGGTTGAGCGGCGGCCTCAATGGAGACGCGCGCTTCGACCTGGCCGTAATACACCTCCACAGCGCCGAAAAATTCATCGTGATGCGCGACTCCTGCAGGCAGTTCCGCGCCCAGTGTCTTGGCGTCTTCGATAGTGAGGCCCGCTGAGAATCCAAATTTCTCTCGATACAGGTAGTAGCCCTGCGCGATATCCCAATGCACCACCACGACGCCGGGTTCGGGCAGGCTGGTGTAATAGCGGAAGGCTTCATCGACAGGAAGGAATTTGGGTTCGGAAAACATCCGGTTGCCCGTGCCAGGCAAGCTTTGGGCAGCGAGCTCTCCGGAGGGGCCTCCCGTGAAAATCGTCGCCAGACCGTATAACAGCAGAGTCATCGGCAGCAGAGAGAATCTGATGCTTCGTCTTCTAGTCAGTCTGGCGCTGCTGTTCAAGGGGTATCCTCAGTGGAGTGTCCTACTGCTCGTAGCGATCGAATACCAGACAGGCATTGGTGCCGCCGAAGCCGAAGCTGTTCGACATGACGCGATTCAGGCGGATGTTGTCGACACGCTGGAGCGGGATATTCAGGCCTTCAGCCTCGGGGTCCAGCGTCTCGATGTTGGCTGCTGCGCAGACGAAATTGTTCTCCATCATCAGCAGACTGTATATCGCTTCCTGAGCGCCAGCGGCTCCCAGAGAGTGTCCGCTGAGTGATTTGGTGGAGTTGAGCAGCGGCGAATTGTCGCCAAATACTGCCTTGATAGCGCGCAATTCCGAGACATCACCGGCCGGAGTGCTGGTGCCATGGGTGTTGATGTAATCGATGGGGTCGGCAGTCGTGCTCATGGCCATCTGCATGCAGCGAATGCCACCCTCGCCTGACGGTGCAACCATGTCGTAGCCATCCGACGTCGCGCCGTAACCGGTGATTTCCGCGTAAATCTTGGCGCCACGCTTGATGGCGTGATCCAGCGCTTCGATGACCAGCACCGCGCCGCCGCCAGCAATGACGAAACCATCGCGGTTCTTGTCATACGCGCGGGAAGCCTTGTCGGGGGTCTCGTTGTACTGGGTGGACAGTGCGCCCATGGCGTCGAACATATCGGTCAGTGACCAGTGTTCGGCTTCGCCCCCGCCGGCGAAGACGATGTCTTGCTTATTCAATTGAATCAACTCGACAGCATTGCCGATGCAATGAGCGCTGGTCGCGCAGGCCGAGGAGATGGAATAGTTCACGCCCTTGATCTTGAATGGAGTAGCCAGACAGGCGGACACGGTGCTGCCCATGGTGCGTGTGACGCGATACGGTCCGATCTTGCGGACGCCTTGTGTGCGCAGGATGTCAGCAGCTTCTACCTGGTCTGCCGAAGACGAGCCGCCCGCACCCATGATGATGCCGGTACGGAAATTGGAGACTTCATCCTCTTTCAGATTGGCATCCTTGATAGCCTGTTCCATGGAAAGATACCCGAAAGCCGCCGCATCGCCCATGAAACGCAGCGCCTTGCGATCGATCATTGCGGCCAGGTCCAAGTCTATTGATCCAGCCACATGGCTGCGTAGCCCCATTTCCTTGTATTCCGGTTTGAAGCGGATACCGCTGCGCCCTTCTCTCAGGGATTCCAGCACGGCCTGCTTGTCTGCGCCAAGGCAGGAAACGATGCCTATACCGGTAACAACAACGCGTCTCATAAAAACCTCATTAATAGAACAGTGTTAACTCTTCAGAATCTGCTTTCAGGGGTGAAAAGTCCCACTTTCAAGCCAGACATAGTGTAGATTTCATTGCCGTCGACTGACACTGTACCATCGGCGATACCCATTACCAATTTTCGCTCGATGACGCGTGACAGGGACAGGTGATAGACCACTTTAGATGCTGTTGGCAGAATTTCGCCGCTGAACTTTACGTCACCCGAGCCCAATGCCCGGCCTTTACCAAGATTGCCACGCCAGCCGAGGAAGAATCCCACCAGCTGCCACATGGCGTCGAGCCCCAGGCAGCCTGGCATGACAGGGTCTTCTGGGAAATGACATTCGAAAAACCACAGATCCGGGCGGATATCGAGCTCGGCGATGATCTCGCCCTTGCCGTGTGTGCCACCGGTGTCGTTGATCTCGACGATGCGATCCAACATCAGCATGTTGCCGACGGGCAGGCGCGCATTGCCGGGGCCGAACATGCGGCCATAGCCACAATCCAGTAATTCGTCGCGGGTATAGGAGCTCTTGCGGATGTGGCCATTCATAGTTGGAAATTCATCTGGAGATTGGGTTACCACTTCATCAGAGCTGCGCTGAAAGTCGTCTGGAAGTGGACGGAAACCGGCTGCCCGGCTCGCAAAGCCTGCGATATTATCGCGGCGCTGTAAAATAATCGATATTATTTTGTGCCTGAATCAAGGCGTTGCACGCAGATACCACACAATTGTGGCAAACTGTGGCGCCGTTAAGTTGGACGGATTCCAAGCAATTTCATGCCCCGGTTTCAGCGCTGCTGAGTTGTCGGGAACAAGGTGGAACATGATAGTACCAGTGGTTCTTGCGGGAGGAGTGGGCACGCGTTTGTGGCCGGTCTCGCGTCAGCTTTATCCTAAACAATTTACCGCTCTCTCTTCATCTCTCCGGACTTCATCTCTCCGACAGTCTGGGACATTGTCCAACGATGTTTCCGACGACACGCTGTTTCAGACCACTCTGACCCGTCTCGTGGGGTTGCCGGGCCTCGCTGCTCCGATAGTGGTATGCAATGAGGATCACCGATTTCTGACTGCTCAGCAGCTGCAGGCGCTGGGCATCAAGGGTGCCCACATCGTGCTCGAACCCGTAGGACGCAACACTGCACCCGCCGTGGCAGTTGCTGCTCTGCAGGCGCTGCGGGACAGTCCGGACGCCATCCTGCTGGTGCTGCCGGCTGATCACGCTATCCGCAATACGGTTGTGCTGCGACAGGTTATCGAGCATGGGGCAGAGCTGGCCGCCGCCGGGCGTCTCGTGACATTTGGGATCGTACCCGCCGCGCCGGAAACGGGTTATGGCTACATTTTGCGTGGTGAACCCCGATCGGAAACTGCGTTTGCGGTGCAACGCTTTGTCGAGAAGCCCGATCTGGCAACGGCGCAGGCTTATCTTGAAAGTGGTCAATATTATTGGAACAGTGGCATGTTCATGTTCACTGCCTCGCGCTTCCTGGAAGAGTTGCAACTACATGCGCCGGATATTCTGTCCGCTTGCGAAGCTGCATTTTGCGCCATTCAACCCGACGTTGATTTCATGCGCCTGCCGAAAGTCGAGTTCAGTGCCTGTCGCAGCGACTCCATCGACTACGCCGTGATGGAAAAAACCAACGATGCCGTGGTGGTGCCGCTGGATGCCCAGTGGAATGACCTCGGTGCCTGGAATGCCTTGTGGGAGACCTCGAGCAAGGACGCGGCGCAGAACGTGCTGGCAGGGGACGTGTTCTGCGAAGATGTGAAGGGCAGTTATATCCGCGCCCATTCGCGGCTGGTGGCGGCGGTGGGAATCGAGAACGCCGTCATCATCGAGACTGCCGACGCGGTGCTGGTCTCGGCGCTGGATCGGGTGCAGGATGTGAAACGCATCGTCCAGCAGCTCGACAAGGCCGGGCGTACCGAGAGCGTGAATCATGTACAGGTCTACCGTCCCTGGGGCAGCTATGAGTCGCTCGCGATCGGGCCGGGATTTCAGGTCAAGCACATCATCGTGAATCCGGGAGGTTGCCTGTCGCTGCAGATGCACCATCACAGGGCAGAGCACTGGATCGTAGTCAAAGGCAGTGCAACAGTGACTTGTGATGAGCGCATGTTCACACTGGAAGCGAACGAGTCCACTTTCATTCCGCTGGGAAGTCGGCATCGCCTGCAGAACACCACGAGCGAACCGGTTGAGTTGATCGAGGTGCAGACCGGCGACTATCTCGGCGAGGACGACATCGTGCGTTTTGAAGACGTTTACGGTCGTGCGGCAACGAACAACTAATTACAGTCCTATCTATAGAGGTCTTGTCAGACAAATGCACAAAATCAGAAAGTGTCTCTTTCCTGCGGCCGGTTATGGCACGCGCTTTCTCCCGGTGACCAAATCCATGCCCAAGGAGATGTTGCCGTTAGTGAACAAGCCGCTGATCCAGTATGGCGTGGAAGAGGCAATAGAAGCAGGCATGAACGGCATGGCCATCGTCACCGGGCGCGGCAAACGTGCTCTGGAAGATCACTTCGATATCAGCTATGAACTGGAGCATCAGATTGCGGGAACCGACAAGGAATGGTTGCTGACCGACATCCGTCGCATCATCGACCAGTGCACCTTCTCCTACACGCGACAGGTGGAGATGAAGGGCCTGGGGCATGCGATCTTGAGCGGAGAAACGCTTATCGGCGAGGAGCCCTTTGCGGTCGTGCTGGCTGACGACTACTGCGCCACTGAACACGGCGAGGAGGGCGTGCTTACACAAATGGTGAAGCTCTACGAGAAGTACCGTTGCAGCATTGTGGCCATTGAGGAGATTCCGCGTGAAGACACCCGCAAGTACGGAGTCATCGCCGGGGACCTGGAGGCAGAGAACCTCTACCGCGTGCGCGAAATGGTGGAAAAGCCCGATCCGGCCGTCGCGCCAAGCAACCTGGCCATCATCGGCCGCTACATCCTCACGCCGGACATTTTCGACATCCTGCGCGAGACACCGCCGGGGCGTGGCGGAGAGATCCAGATTACCGATGCGCTGATGACGCAGGCGAAAATGGGTAATGTTCTTGCATACAAGTTTAAGGGCCGTCGCTTTGACTGCGGCAGCATCGAGGGCTTCATGGAAGCTTCGAATTACAACTATGAATATATTTACAAAAAGAAGCGCTGAGCCTGCTACTCAGCGTTGATTTCGAACCGAAACAGTACCGCTAACCTGAAAAGGATTGAGACCTCAGATGAAGATAGAAATCAGCTGCTTTAAACCCTACGACATCCGCGGTCGTATTCCTGACCAGCTCAATGATGAGATCGCCTATCGGATCGGCCGCGCCTATGCGGCTTGGCTCAAACCGAAGAATGTCGTCGTGGGGTATGACATTCGTCTGACCAGCGAGTCACTCTGCAATTCTTTGAGCAAAGGTTTGTTGGACGCCGGGGTAGATGTAATCAACATCGGACAGTGCGGCACGGAGGAGATCTATTTCGCGACCTCGCATCTCAAGACCAGTGGCGGCATCGTCGTCACCGCCAGTCACAATCCGAAGGATTACAACGGCATGAAGCTGGTGCGGGAAGATTCCAAGCCGATCAGCGGTGACACCGGTCTAAATGAGATCAAGGCCATCGCGGAGGCGGGTGAATTCGCTCCGATCGGAAAGCGCGGCACACTGACCCGGCAGGACACCAAGCCCGCCTATGTCGAGCACTTGCTCAGCTATGTTGATGTCAAATTGCTCAAGCCGCTGAAGCTGGTAGTCAACGCCGGCAATGGTGGTGCCGGCGCCATCGTCGATCTGCTGGAGCCACATCTACCCTTCGAGTTCATCAAGATTCACCACAATGCCGATGGCCACTTCCCCAATGGCGTGCCCAATCCGCTGTTGATCGAGAATCGGCAGCCCAGTATCGACGCCATTCTGGCCAATAAGGCGGACATTGGCATTGCCTGGGATGGTGACTTCGATCGCTGTTTCTTCTTCGATGAGCATGCTGGCTTCGTTGAGGGCTACTACATCGTCGGCTTGTTGGCAGAGAGCTTCCTGAGCGCCAATCCCGGTGGCAAGATAATTCACGACCCGCGCCTGACCTGGAACACCATTGCGATAGCCAAGGCCTTCGGTGGCCAGGCGATACAGTGCAAGACTGGCCACGCCTTCATCAAAGAGCGCATGCGTCTAGAGGATGCGGTATACGGTGGCGAGATGAGTGCTCACCACTATTTCCGTGACTTTGCTTACTGCGACAGCGGCATGATTCCCTGGCTGTTGGTGGCGCAAATGATCTGCAAGACCGGCAAGACTCTGTCTGAGCTGGTTGAGGAGCGCATGGCTGCTTTCCCTGCCAGTGGCGAGATCAATCGCACTATCGAGAACCCAGCCGCTCTGCTCAAGAAGGTGCAGGCTCACTACGAGGGTGCCGCACTGGCGCTGGATTTTACCGATGGTCTAAGCATGACTTTCGAGCAGTGGCGCTTCAATCTGCGCATGTCCAACACCGAGCCCGTGGTGCGTCTGAACGTGGAATCGCGGGCGGACAAGGCGCTGATGGAAGCGAAAACGGCGGAGCTGCTGGCGCTGATGCACTGACTGTGGGAGCTTGCCTGCAAGCGATTGTTACTGACGATTCAATCGCTTGCAGGCAAGCTCCCACACTCCATTTTGAAGCTCCAGGCGTCCTCTCCGGTCACTTGGAAGCCCAGTCGCTTGTAGAAGCGCTGTGCCGGGTTCACCTTCAATACACTCAGTCGCAGAGGCTTGCCTTTGGCAGCCGCACCCTCCTGGGCGCGGCGCAGCAGCGTGCTGCCCAGCCCTTGATTCTGCAGCTCCGGCAACACCAGTACCATTTCCAGCCACAGATGATCGCTTTTCTCTTGTACGCTGTAAGCGCCGATATCGACGCCGTTACGTGAGGCGACGGTGAAACTGGAAGCGGGCAGATTGTCGTGAAAGGCGTGTTGCTGCAGCAATTCGTCCCAGCCCCAGGTCTGCTGGATATAGTCCTGCATCGTCAGTTTGAACGTCTGGTAGAGCCAGTCCATGTCCGCACGAGTTGCCTTGCGAAAGCGAATGCTGTTCATGACGGCGCGCTCGCATCCAGCGACTCTGCCAGTTTGCGCTTCCAGCCCAGCTGTCTCTCGATGGCGCTGATCATTGCACCAGCCACGTCCTTGCCGGTGACCTCCTCGATGCTGCCGATGCCGGGCGATGATGTCACCTCAAGCAACAGTGGTCCTCTACGCGAGCGGATGATGTCCACCCCCGCTACTTTGAGCCCCAGCACCTTGGCCGCCTTGATTGCCATGCGCTTCTCCTCGGGGGTGATCTTGACCTTGGAGGCCGTGACGCTGCGATGCAGGTTGGCGCGAAAGTCCCCGGCGACTGCCTGGCGCTGCATGGTCGCCACGACCCTGCCGTCGACCACGAACAGGCGTAGATCCTTGCCGTCCGCCTCCTTGATGAATTCCTGTACCAGCAGATTGGCCTGCAGCGACTTGAAGGCGTTGATCAGGCTCTCGCCGGCTTTGCGGGTCTCGGCCAGCACTACGCCCCGCCCTTGCGGTCCTTCCAGCAGTTTCACGACCAGCGGCGCGCCGTTGACCATGTCGATCAGCTCATCGGTCTCGATGGGGCTGTCGGCGAATCCGGAGGTCGGAATACTGACGCCGCTTCTCAGCAACATCTGCAGGGAAAAAAGCTTGTCCCGGGAGCTGCCGATGGCTTCCGCCGAATTCAGCGAATAGACGCCGATGCTCTCGAATTGACGCACCAGCGCGCAGCCGTAGAAGGTCAGATCTGGACGGATACGTGGGATGACGGCATCGAGTTTGTTGAGGACCTTGCCGCCCCGGTAATGAATCTCCGGAGTTTCCGCATCCAGTTTCATGTAGCACTGCCGGATGTCGTAGAAACGCATGCGGTGCCCGCGCTCCTCGCCCGCCTCCATGAGCCGCATATTGCTGGGCAACTCCGGATTGCTCGCCAGCAGGCCGATGCGCAAGCCAGAGCTGTCGCGGGTGTGTGCGATGTATTGTTGTTCCAGTTCGTCATCGGCGACTTCTCCGCCCATGAAGCCGACGGCGGGATCGACCAGGATGCGTCCCACCATGGCCTCGCGCCCCAGCAGCATGCGGTAGCCCATGGAGTCGCGATTGGTCAGTGTCAGCTCGACATCCCAGGTCTGCTCGCCGAGCAGCAGCGCAGTGCGGATGACGTAGCGCTTCTCGGTCAACCCGCTGGAGCTTTTCACCACGCGCTGGTCGACGACCTCGGCCTCGCAGCGCACGATGGTGCTGCGGTTGCCTTGCAATGGATGCACTTCAAAACTCACCCAGTGACTGTCGCCGCGCTTGAAACCCTTGATGCTGAAGGCGTGAATCGCCGAGGTCTTGGCGCCGGAATCCACCCGCACCTTGATGGCCGGGATGCCCAGCTGTGGCAGCGAGCACCACTCCTCGCTGCCGACGATGATCTTGTGCTCAGTCATACTACTCATCGCCAATCTGCTGCTGGCGGCAATGGTTGATCAGGCCATTGGTGGATGCATCGAAGTGCCCGCAGTCGGCATTCGCAGTCAAGGCGCCATAGAGCTTCTCGCCCAGTTGCTTGCCAAGCTCCACGCCCCATTGGTCAAAGGCGTTGATGTTCCAGATGACGCTCTCGACATAGACCTTGTGTTCATAGAGGGCGATCAGGCTGCCCAGATTCTGCGCCGACAACTCCTGCAGCAGCAGTGTGTTGCTGGGCTTGTTCCCGGCAATGACTTTGTGTTTCGCCAGTGCTCGTGCCGAGGCCTCGTCGCGGCCCTGGGACAGCAGCTCGCTAAAGGCCTCCTCCTCGCTCTTGCCCTGCATCAACGCCTGGCTCTGGCTGAAGCAGTTGGCGAGCAGATGCGTATGCTGGTCGTGATCCTGGCCATACAGTGAATTGACGAGGCCGATGAAATCGGCCGGAATCAGGTGGGTGCCCTGGTGCAGCAACTGGTGAAAGGAGTGCTGGCCGTTGGTGCCGGCGCTGCCCCACACAATGGGTCCTGTGGCGGAACGCACAGCGCTGCCATCGATCTCCACAGACTTGCCAAGGCTCTCCATCTCCAGCTGCTGCAGGAAGGCTGGAAACAGGTTCAGCGATTGGCTGTAAGGCAGGATGGCCTGGCTGGCGGCTCCGCAGAAGGCACTGTGCCAAACGGCCAGCAGGCCCATGATGACCGGAATATTGCGTTCGAACGGCGTATCCCGGAAGTGTTCGTCCATCAGGCGTGCGCCGTGCAGCAGCTCCCGGAATTTCGTCATGCCGACGGCCAGCGCGATGGGCAGGCCGATGGCGGACCACAGTGAATAGCGGCCGCCGACCCAGTCCCACATCGGGAAGATGTTCGCAGCGTCGATACCGAAGGCCTGTGCTTTCGGCACATTGGCGGTCACGGCGACGAAGTGACGGGCGATCAGCGCGACATCGCCGCCGTTGTCCAGATACCAGCGTCGCGCCAGTGCGGCGTTCTGATGTGTCTCCAGGGTGTTGAAAGATTTGGAGGCAATGATGAAGAGCGTGGTCTGCGGGTCCGCAGTTGCCAGTGTTTCGCGCATGTGCACGGGATCGACGTTCGACACGAAATAACATTGCAGTTGGGGTACATGCCAGTAAGCAAGGGCGGCGGTCACCATGGCAGGCCCCAGATCGGAGCCACCGATGCCGATGTTGATCACCGTGCTGATGGCTTTGCCGGTATAGCCTTTCCAACGGCCATGTTGAACTTCTTCGACGAAGCCCTGCATCTTGTCGAGGGTGGCTTGCACCTCAGTGCCGACCTTGAGGCGGGCATTCGGCAGCGGCGTGCGCAGAGCAACGTGCAGCGCCGGGCGCTGTTCGGTGGTGTTGATGATGTCAGCGCGGAACATGGCGTCGATGGCGCCGCGCAATCCGGCCTCGTCTGCCAGCGCCAGCAGCAGCGTTCTGGTCTCGGTAGTGATCAGGTTCTTCGAATAATCCAGTAACAGTTCGCCGTCTCTGACGCTGAAGCGGGAGAAACGCGCGCTATCCGCTGCAAACAGTTCGGCAATTCTGGTGCCGCTGGTAAGGAGTTGCTGATGGTGCGTGGAGAGTCTCTGCCAGGAATGTGTGCGGCTGGGGGAGGTCATACTGTGTTGCTCGGGTAATGGAGAAGAATGTGGTGCTGACGAAGCGTTGACTGCCAGTCAGCCGGTGTCGGCTCAGGGCTAAGCTAGCGCATTATGAGCAGGCGTTCAATGAAGGAGGGCGGCAAAAAGTCATTGCTCATTCAGAGAAGGGTTGGTAGTATGCGCGCCCTGAACGATATCGACGTTCCTTGTGCCGCCATAGCTCAGCCGTGGTAGAGCAACTGACTTGTAATCAGTAGGTCCCGGGTTCGACTCCTGGTGGCGGCACCACTATTTTAAAGGCTTGCAGAGATGCAGGCCTTTTTTGTTTCCGCGAAATCCCCTCCCTGCCGATATGCCGACAGCCCTGTCTTCTCCGATCAATAGACCGGTCCGTCGCAATTCCCCGGATAGGCATTGAATAATGAAAAAGGCTGGATTACTCTCCAGCCTCCTCCGTGAAATAAATGGATGATTTCACCGGACATTCAGCCAAAAAATACCGCCCATAGAGCCCATCAACAGCCCCGAAGGAGAATGACGTGAACACTCGATGTCTCATATCAATCGCGATATCCATAAGCGTTGCGGCGTCGTTGAGTGCCGCAAGCCATGCTGCTGACAGCCACTACACTGCTCCGCGTAATGAATGGGGGCAACCTGATCTGCGCGGGGTGTGGAATTTCAGCTCCAATACTCCACTGGAACGCCCGGCGAAATATGCCGATCAGGAATTCCTCACGGATGACGATGTGGCCAGGATTCGGGAAGAGGCGCTGGCAGAAATAGCCACCTCCGATGGCAATTCCTCGCAGGGCGGCGTCGGGGGTTACAACCAGTTCTGGATCGAGGGACTACCGATTGAAGAGAATCGCCGCACCTCACTGATCATCGATCCGCCCAATGGCAGAATGCCTGCCCGTGTGCCGGGGGCGCCAGTGGCGTTCGGCGGTCTCGGGCCGGACATTGAAGGCGAGCGTCCCGTGCGCTTCGCGGTAGGTGGGATAGGCAAAGATGGCCCGGAAGATCGTGGCCTGTCCGAGCGCTGTCTGCTGGGCTTCAACTCCGTGCCGCCTTTTATGCCCAGCATGTACAACAATAATGTGCAGCTATTCCAGAACAAGGACCATTTCGTGATTTTCAATGAGATGATCCATGAGTCACGCATCGTTCCGATCGATGGGCGTCCGCACTTGCCAGCCGATGTCGAGCAGTGGACAGGGGATTCGCGCGGCTATTGGGATGGCGATACGCTGGTCGTAGAGACAACCAATTTCACCGACAAGACCCAGAGTTTTCGCGGTACCGGCATCTCCAGGAACATGCACCTGATCGAGCGCTTTACACGTGTCTCCGATGGCAAGGTGGAGTATGAGTTTACCGTAAACGATCCGCAGGCCTTCGTTGCCCCGGTGACCGTGCTGGTGCCGATGTTGAAAATGGAAGAAGAGGTCTACGAATATGCCTGCCACGAAGGCAACTATGGAATGGTCAACATTCTGCGTGGTCAGCGTGTTGAAGAAGGCACGTATGTCGATTCCAGCGGCAACTGAGCGAACACACTAAAAGGGTAGTTCATGAAAACAATAATCATAAAAAACACTATCAAGAGTCTGATGCTGACGGTCAGTGCGGTGTCGGTACTGGCAAGCGGTGCTGTCGTTGCTCAAAGTAATGCTATTCCCCGTACGCCCGATGGCAAGCCGGATCTCAACGGCATATGGCAGACCTTGGGGACGGCCCACTGGGACTTGGAGACGCATGCGTCACGTCCGGGTCCAATCGTCGAAATGGGCGCTTTGGGTGCCATTCCTGGTGGGATGGGTGTCGTGGAAGGAGGCAAGATTCCCTACAAGCCGGAAGCGCTGGTGGTCAAACAACAGAATCAGGCTGACTGGCTGGCGAAGGACCCGGTCGTGAAGTGCTATCTGCCGGGGGTGCCTCGTGCGACCTATCTGCCTTACCCTTTCCAGATCGTTCAGGCACCCGACACCACGCTGATTACCTATGAATTTGCTGGTGCCGATCGCATGGTTTACATGGATCAGCCCGATTATGAATCGCAGGTGGATAGCTGGATGGGGCACAATATCGGTCACTGGGAGGGCGACACGCTGGTGATTACCGTCACCGGGCAGATGCCGGACAGCTGGTTGGACAGTTCAGGCAACTGGCACAGCTACCAGATGCGTGTGGAAGAGCGCTACACGCTGGAGAGCGAGAACGTGATTCGCTATGAAGCCACCATCACTGATCCGGAAGTCTACACCGAGCCCTGGACCATCAGCATGCCCTTGTACCGTCGTCTCGATACGAACATGCAGTTGATCGAGTTCAAGTGCGTGGAGTACGTCGAAGAACTGCTCTATGGCCAGTACCGCAAACCCGGCGTGGAATGAATATGCCCTCGGATTCCGGTTAGCCTGAGTTAAAAATCGTTTCAACTCTTTGATTATCGAGCAGCATGGCAACCCCCGTACTGATATGTGATGACTCCACTCTGGCGAGAAAGCAGATGGCTCGAGCCCTGCCTGCAGAGTGGGACGTCGAGCTGACTTTCGCCGCGAATGGCGAAGAGGCAGTGAGCGCCATCAAGGCAGGCAAGGCCGACATTTTGTTTCTCGATCTGAACATGCCGGTGATGAATGGCTATGAGGTTCTCGACGTCATTCGTGCGCAGGATCTGCCCACCATGGTCCTGGTGGTCTCCGGGGACATACAGGCCGATGCGTACAACCGCGTCATCAGCAAGGGGGCGCTGGATTTTGTCCAGAAGCCCGTCAGCACAGAAAAAATTCGCGACATACTTTCCCGCTTTGGCATCGTTGCCAACTCGGCGGTGTCTCAACTGCAACCCTCGGCTGACTCTCGCGTCACCCTGTCACAGGTTGTGGACTTGCCTGAAGGCAGCAGCAACTTTGTCGAGACGCTGCAGGAAGTCGTGAATGTTGCTATGGGACGGGCGGGCGGCAAGCTCGCCGACTTACTGGGCACCTTTATTCAGCTTCCGGTGCCGCAGGTGCATTTTTGCCAGTACGGTGAACTCAAGCATCGCCTCAACTGTGGCAACTCTCAGACGCTGACAGCCGTGTCGCATGGTTTCAATGGCAGCGGTATGTCAGGCGAGGCCGTGTTGCTGCTGGGTGCGGACAGTTTTCCCCCGCTGATCTCGCTAATGCACGAGGAGTCAGACGACTATCGCCAGAAGGAACTCAGTGTGCTGGTGGATCTGTCCGGACTACTGGTAGGCGCCTGCCTGCAGGGCATCAGCGAGCAGCTAGATCTCGACATCAATCATAGCTTTCCAGTGGTTCTGGGTCGCGAGAGGCCGTTGGCAGATCTCCTCGGCAGTCGGCAGGACACCAGTCAAGTGGCTGCCGTCGAGATCAATTATCAGTTTCTGGAAGGGCAGATTCAGTGCCACCTGTTGCTATTGTTCGGACATGACTCGATAGCAAAGTTAAGTGAAAGAATGGAGTTGCTGCAATGAGTCAGGCATCTCTGCAGATCGTGCCAGTAGAGCCGGATACCGAACTCGCGAGCCTGCATCTGATGATGCAGTTGCTGCAGAACGTGGACGTGGGGTTGATTCTGATCAACGAGCAGCATCAGGTGCAGATGTGGAACAACTTCATGGAGAATCACAGCGCCATCCGCACCAGCGACGCGCGCGGCAGCAATCTCTTTGAGTTGTTTCCAGAGCTGCCTGCCGGCTGGCTCAAGAAGAAGATTGACTCTGTGTTCAAGTTGAACAGTCGCGCATATTCAACGTGGGAACAGCAGCCCCGCCTGTTCAACTTCAAGAGCAATCGTCCGTTGACGGGCAATGCCGAGTACATGTACCAGAATGTCACGCTGATTCCTCTGACCAGCACCAACAAGAAAGTGTCGCAGGTGTGCATTCTCGTCTACGACGTTACTGACATTGCCACGCATAAACTGGAACTTGAAGCCGCCAACGCCGCACTTGAGAAGCTCAGCCGCACCGACAGACTGACGGGCTTGTACAACCGTGGTCATTGGGAGGAACGGCTGGTGGACGAATTTCGCCGCTGCAAGCGCACCGGGCGGGTGTCGTCTCTGCTCATGTTTGATATCGATCATTTCAAGAAAATCAACGATGGCTGTGGACACCAGGCGGGTGACACCGTCATTCGCGCACTGGCCGATCTGCTGTTGCAGACCCAACGCGAAACTGATGTGTCGGGTCGCTATGGCGGTGAAGAGTTTGTCACCATCCTCCCTGATACCTCGATCAGTCAGGCGCTGATCTTTGCCGAGCGTCTGCGCTTGCGGCTCGCAGCAACTGTGGTCGATTGCCAGGGTCAGCCACTGCAGGTCACGGTCAGCATCGGTATCAGTCAGTATGACGACATGTTGGAGAGCCACCAGCAATGGCTGGCGCAGGTCGATCAGGCCATGTATCAGTCCAAGCACAATGGCAGGAACCAGACGACCTGTTACGTGCACGAATAATGCAGTTTTAGCCGCGAAGGCCGATGTGTTGGCATCAGAGACAATTTCTCACAACTCTGGTGCCTGCGTATTCGCGGGATAATAATAAGATTACAGGTGAGTAACCATTTTATGATCCGGAATAGAGTACTAGGCCAGCTGCTGGTGATCCTGCTTGTCTGTGTTGGCTTGTTCGTCGGTTTTTACCTGCTCATGCTGCGTAGCTATGAGCGGTTGGAAGAGGCAGATCTTGAGCTGAATCGGCGTCGGGTACTCAATGCCATGGATCTGGAGATAGAGCGCCTTGATGAGGTGACCCGGGGCTGGGCGGCCAGCGGCGTTCTGAATCTGATGGTGACTTTTCCTGCGATGACTCCATATCGCGATATGTTCATCAATGCCATTTCCGGTAGTTTCGATATTCGCGAGCTCGCCGTGGTCGGAGCAGACAACCGAATGATCGTGGCAAGGGAAAGCGAGCCCGACAACGAGCAAGTCGACTTGCCGCTGGATGAGAACTCGCCCTTCGTCAGTGCCGTGCTGCAGTCCGGCCTGGCGAGGCACCTTCAAGTGGCGAGTGCCCACAAGGGGCTGGCCTTCATAGACGGAACTATTCATCTTGTCAGCTCTCATCCAAATCTGGATTTCGAAGGGAAGCTGGGAGCTTCCGCATTAGTAGCCGCCATTCACTACAACGAGGCGGCTGTCGTGAGGCTGGAGGGAATTGTAGAACAAAAGGTAACGATAAAGCCTCTTGAGGAGTTTCAGGCGGACCTTCAGAATCAGAAGATTCTGGAATTAATTCGAAACAATCCAAGCGGTTCCAGTTTCGTGCCGGCCAGTCAGTCTCTCCTGTACAGTTACACACTTCTGAATGACTACCAGGGTACTCCGGCGTTCATTCTGCAGATCGGTGCTCAGCGCAATTTCTTCGCGCAGGCCTCGCAGACGCTATTGATTGTCGGTCTCGGTGGTGGGCTGATGTTTCTCGTGCTGATTGCCTGGTTCCTCGTCTTTCTCGACAAGTCTGTGTTGCGGCGCCTGCAGCGGCTCAGTGCTGCCGTAGAGGAACTCGACGACGCACACTTGCAGCAGCGCCTTCCTGTTCGTGGTCGTGATGAGATCAGTGCCTTCAGTATGGCCTTCAACGGTCTGCTCGATTCCCTGCAAATCAGTCAGAAAGCACTGGTGCAGCAGGCGACGCACGATGCCCTGACGGGTTTGATCAATCGGCACCAGTTCGAGTATGAGCTGGAAGCGGCGCTCCATGCCGTGCGCGGAAATGTTCACTCACATCACCTGCTGTTCCTTGATCTTGATCGCTTCAAGATTGTCAACGACAGTTGCGGGCATATGGCCGGAGACATCGTCCTCAAAGACCTGGCCACGCTGATGCAAGCGCAACTGCGCAGCACGGATGTCATCGGTAGAATTGGTGGTGACGAGTTCGGAGTGATACTGCTGGATTGCGATCCGGTGATGGCGCGAGAGCTGGCGGGAAATATTCGCGAAGCCGTATCGGCATTCCGTTTCGAGGCGGAAAGCCGCCAATTCACTTTCGGCGCCAGCATCGGGCTCGTGAATCTAAACGCGCTGGGCATGACTACACGCGCGGCAGCGCTGACGATCGCCGATTCCGCGTGTCGCATTGCGAAGAATGCCGGACGTAATCGTATTCATGAGCATCGTGGGCAGGATGAACGATTGAGTCAGCAGTTGCAGCAAACGCTCTGGGTAAATCGCATTACCGAAGCGCTGGAGAAGGATCGTTTCATCCTGTATTTTCAGAAAATCATGAGTCTGGAGCCAGGTAACCCACGTTGCTGTGCCGAAGTCCTTCTGCGTCTGCGTGGCGAAGATGGTGATGTGATAGCACCGGGCTCGTTTCTGCCTGCCGCCGAGCGCTACCGCATGATGGGGCAGATTGATCGCTGGGTAATTACCCATTTTTTCCGATGGTTTGCTGCCCATGTCGATCAGCTGGATGGTATCGCCTGTTTTTCTGTCAACCTCTCGGGACAGTCTCTGGGAGATCCAGAGTTTCTGGATTTCCTGTCTACCGAGCTGACGCGTCATCAGATGCCTGTCAATCGCATCTGGTTCGAGATCACCGAGACGTCACTGATTGAAAATCTGGCGTACACCGGCAAATTCATCCGCTCTCTCAAAGAGTTCGGTTGCCGCTTCGCGCTGGATGATTTTGGGGCCGGCATGTCGTCGTTTACCTATCTGCGCAATCTGCCCGTTGATGTGCTGAAGATAGAGGGCATGTTCTGCAAGAACATTCGTACGTCAGCCATCGACAGAGCAATGGTGAAGTCGATCAACGAGATTGGCCACCTGATGAATCTGATGACGGTGGCGGAGTATGTGGAGACTCCGGAGGTCATGGCCATCTGCCAGGAACTGGGTATCGATTATGCGCAGGGCTATCATCTACACAGGCCCGAGCCTCTGGAGAATTGTCTGGCACTTCGTTGCGAGACTGTTCAGGCCCAGACCCAGGTCTAGGGCTCTTGCAGGACGGGTGGTTTGCGAGCCTGGCTCAATTGTTCATATGCATAGGCCATCCCCAGCAGCTGTGGTTCCGAGAATTCCCCGCCGATGAAACTGATGCCGATTGGAAAGCCATCGATGTAGCCCGCTGGCACGGTGATGCTGGGATATCCTGCGACGGCGGCGAGACTGGAGTTGGAAATATAGCCCTCGGTGTTGTCGCCTGCAGGGTTGACCAGCCAGCCGACGCTGTTGGTCGGTGCCACCAGCGCATCGAGTTCCATCTGCTGCAGCGCCGAATTGATATTAGTCTGGCTCAGGGCCTTGCTCATGCCCAGCGCCGACAGGTACTCCCCGTCTCCAAGGTCACCCTTCTCCTGAGCAAGCAGGAACAGTTCCTGTCCGAAGTCCGCCAGCTCGATGGCGGCATTATCTTCGTTGAAACGAATCAGGTCTGTCAGGTCCTGCATCGCTCCTCCGCGTTCATAGAGGTAATTGTTCAGATCGTTCTTGAATTCGAAGAGCAGCACCTCGGTCTCCGCCGCATTGAAGGAGCTCCGTGGGCGAATGCCCAAGTCCTCCAGTTCAGCACCAGCAGCGCGCAGAATCTCCAGCTGTTGTTCCATCAACGCATCCAAGGCGGCATTCTTGCCAAAGTCCTGGCGCAAGACCCCAATGCGCTTGCCGCGCAGCCCGTCTGCCTGCAGAGCGAGGGTGTAATCCACGGGATTGCGTGTGTGCGCATTAGTGGTGATGTCATCTTCGGGGTCTGCCGCCACCAGCGCATTGAGCAGCAGCGCGGCGTCTCTGACGCTGCGGGTCATCGGACCGGCTGTGTCCTGGCTGTGTGCGATGGGGATGATGCCGACGCGGGAGATCAGGCCAAGACTGGGTTTCATGCCGACTATGCTGTTGTGGGCCGCCGGGCAGAGAATCGAGCCATCCGTCTCGGTGCCGATGGCGAGCACGGCCAAATTGGCGGCCACCGCCACGGCGGAACCCGAGCTGGAGCCGCAGGG
>JAUSMU010000127.1 GCA_030645995.1 Gammaproteobacteria bacterium
AAGAAATGGCCAGGACCTATCGCACCAGCCATCCGGATTGGGCACAGGCGTTGAATCGGGATGCCGACACGATGCTGCTCGGCGTGCAAGCGCTAAAAGTCACGAACCCCGACGGCTCGATCGGTTATTTATACGCCAACACGGAGGGTCCGACAGGATTTGGCTGGATGGCCAGACGCATCCAGCACACTGGCGCGACCAATGGCTGGATGATTCTCATGCTCCGAAATTTTAATCCGTTTGTTTTGGGCGGCAGTTCTGGCGAATGACGAATATCCACGTCACTCCGCGCCAATCAATTTTCAGAATCGTTTGTGCCTGTTACCAGAACGACCACGCGGCGATCCGGCTGCAGGCAGGCGATCTGAGCTTGTGCCGATCCCGTGTTGCGGCATTGCTCTGGTCGAGTCACTGGCTCATCGCTGTTGACGCCCCGGCTGGTGATCCTGGCGGCAGGAATGCCTGCTGATACCAGATAGTTTTTCACGGCATCAGCACGACGCTGAGACAAGTTGATGTTGTAGTCGCGCGCTCCAATTCGGTCTGTATGGCCGGTGACCAGGACAAATTCATAGTCCAGGTTGCGCATGTCCTGCACCAGCTTGTCGAGCGCCTGCAGGCCTTCCGCCTTGAGGTCGGACTTGTCGAAATCGAACAGCGTGCTAGCACTCAGTGTCACTTCCATCGGCAGCGTGGCCGCCGGTTCGGGCGCTGGGGCTGGTGCCGGTGTCGCAGCAGCGACGGGGCGCTCCGCTGGTGCTGCAGGTTTGCGTGTACCGAAGCTGTACACTACTCCCAGAGTGAAGGTATCAATGTTGTCCCTCAGCACGCGGTTGTCTTCTATGCCGTAGCGTTCCATTTCCGCCCGCACTGAAAGGGCTTCATTAATGGCGTATTGCAGCCCGATGCCGTATTTTTCGTTCCAACCTCGATCGGAGCGGCCGGCAAATCCCGTCCCTATGGTGGTGCCACTGAAATCCTGTGCAACTTTGCCATTATTGACGCCAAGGCGAGCAAAGGCGGACAGTTTCTCACGCAGGGGCAAGGTGCCCACCAGATCCACCGCAAAACCTTTCAGACCGGACACTTCGCCGTGCTGAGTTGCGGCCGGCAGCAGGGTGGCGTCAAAATCAAAATCGCCGAGGTCGAAGTAGCTGCCTTCCAGCGCAAAATTGGGGTTGAGGCGGTAACCGCCAAGCACCTTGAAGGTAGAGTCTCTCTGCTCGCTACTGAATTGGCCAATCCTGTAGCCCCCTGCCTGCAACGAGGCGGCTAACCCGCTGCTGTCAATATCCGCGAAGGCACGCCCTGCACTGAAACCGATATATCCACCGGATTCCTGCGCAGAGGCAGAAATCGGCAGGGCTAACGGCAATGCCAATGACAGGTAGCGGAAGGTCTTGATGGCGATCAATGAGCTGCTGTGCATGGGTATTCTCCTTGGTTTAGTGGAAAGGCCAGATTCAGGCTACCTCCCAATAATCCGGGAGATATTGCGCAGGATCAACTCTTGTCACGGAGCACTATGCATGAAATGAATCAATATAGAGCCCCGGAATTTATCATGGGCTGAAAATGCAGGAATGGATGATCAGCAGCCAGTATCGGATAGTTCGGATTTACCGCGCTGCCAAATGCTCACGATATTGGGCCAGTGCCGCCTTGAGTTTCTCGGCGTTCTGAGGCCCCATGCGCAACAACTGCTTTTCGACAGGGGTCATGCTTTCGACACCCGCATCAGCATATACATACATCACCTTGGGCTTCACGAGCTGAAAGGGCCCTTCGGCAGTCTGGGCGTTCAGCACATTGTCGATGGCACGAATCACCACCTCATCAAAATTGCGGTTGGGGTAGCCAATCTCCGCGAAAGCCTCCTGGAACAAGGGCTTCAGAACGCGATAGATTGCCAGCGCCTGCTCTGGATTGACGGCCGTCAGTGCATCGATCAGCGGGGTGTAGCGTTGATAGGAGACGGACTGCATCTCATAAAGGTTTTCGTCGATCTCGCGCACCGCCATCGGCTGCTGCAGGCGACGTACCGGATACTCCAGCTGCGGCAGGGAACCCTGACTGACATTCTCTACAAACACGACAAATCTGCGGACCAACTCCTCCGAAGAGAGCAGCTCCAACAGCCTGGCACCGGTCTCCAGCGCAC
Source organism: Gammaproteobacteria bacterium (assembly GCA_030645995.1). Classification (GTDB taxonomy): domain Bacteria; phylum Pseudomonadota; class Gammaproteobacteria; order Pseudomonadales; family Pseudohongiellaceae; genus UBA5078. Next base: position 2,162 of record JAUSMU010000127.1, read on the forward strand.
CCAGGCGCGTCAGCACGAAGGCGTCGCTCAAGTTGAGCGTGGGTAGGTCGACGACCTCTTCGATCACTGCGGGCTCTGGTGGCACTTCGATGAGCGTCTGCACAACAGCAGGCGCGGGATCGATAACAGTCTGGGCCACAGGCTCGGGCGGGATGACCCGCTCCACCGGCGCCGGGGCAATCGGCACCGGCGTTTCGATGGCAACCGTGCGGGTGCCCTCGGGAGTTTCGAAAGTAGCCGCCAGATAAACCAGAAACAGCAGGCCGATAACGGCGATTGCGGCAATAATGGCCAGACTCTTGTTTGCCATGAAAAACCCCGTGATGAATCAGATTGTGGAAGTCGCACCGGGCACATCAAACAGGCGCTGCAGGTTGGTACGACGAGCGGACGCCATTCTTGCACAGGCCCCT
>JAUSMU010000139.1 GCA_030645995.1 Gammaproteobacteria bacterium
TTACGAGATTGTGAAACGCGGTGAGCAGCGGTTCGAGTTTTTGACCCCGGCTGGTGGCGCGATGCCAACGGCACTTGCCCCGCAATTTGCAGCGGCTGAGGATGTAGCGAGTGAAACCCTCGCTATCGAGAGAGAGCATGAAGGGATTGGTTTGGCGATTGATTCCAACACGGCGGTGACGCGCTGGGAGGGGGAGAAGATGGATTATGATCTGGCGGTGGGAGCGATGTTGAGGGGGCGGATGTTGGGGTTTAATGCGGGGCGGTGGTACCCAGGAGTTCCATCCCCTTGAGCTTGCTACATGCGCTCTTCCCGGTGATCCAATAACGTTAATATAGCAATCATTGAACAAGGCGTTTTTAGACGTTGGCGACAGAGCCGAACAGGATGGTAACAGCAACCAGTTGAATTTTTTTAATTATTAGCCGGACACTAGTGATATGAATTATCTACGGGGCAATTCAAGAAATTTAACGCAGAAAGAACTGCGTTTTATTCCACATGGCTAGAACGTATAGAAAGTGGATCGTCATTGACTGATGACAGTAAAAGGTTGTTGAACGCGCAACCCGAATTATTCCGGGATAAAATTAACGAATATATTGCTAAACCTGAAAGCTTCGGTTCATAACGAAGACTTCAGACATAGGGAGACCTCCTTCGGTCCAGCTACCTCGCCCTCGCCACAACCACTTTCTGCAACGTACTCCGATAAGTCTCCGCAAATTCACCTCCCAGCTCCACCGCACGCCGGGCATGGGTTTCCGCCTCCTCGAAATGCCCCTGCTCCAGCAACACCTGCGCGAGATTGTTATGTGCGGCGGCGTAGTCAGGATGCGCGGCGAGCACTTGCTGGTAGGCCTCTGCCGCCAGCGTCAACGCACCTTGGCCATAGGCGTGATTGCCATAGCCCATTCCCAGCATTTCGCTCTCTGGCCAGCGCTGCACACCTGCGCGCCAGGCCTCGCCAACGCCAGCCGCCTGCTCTGCGCTCGCTACATCGGAGAGCCTTGCCGTAGACTGCGCGCTCGCGAACGTGGTCACGGCATCGAAGTACGCTGTCTCGCTGGTTTGCAACGGCAACTCTCCGGGAGGCAACACCAGCACAGCCCAGTGCCCCGCACGCTGCCACGTGCGTTCGAACACCGATAGCGCCAGACGATAATCGCGGATCAGGCCGGAGCGCAGAATCACCTCTCCTGCATTCAGGTCGTATCCGACCACCACCGCATAATGCCATTGCGGATACCAGTCGAGGCCGAGATTCTGCATCACCAGTACCGGCCTGTCGCTCTGCACTTCGCGCAGCACGCCTTCGAGGTCCGGCGGCAGGACATGCGGGACGCGGCCGTAGCGCCGGGGCGCTGCCAGCATTTCGATCTGCAGCGAACCCTGACGCGCAGGCACATAGACCTGAGAGACAAGGGCATCGGGAGTCACGGAAACACGACTGGCCTGCAGCACGGTGGCCAGGGCGGCGGGGCCACATTGGTAGTCTTCCTGAGGGTAGAACGGAACGCTGTCGAGCAGCGCTGTGGCGGGCAGGTCTGCGCGCGGCGATGTTTGTTGCAGCAAAGCTGCAGACTGGGGCGCCGCAGCGCACCCGGTCATGAGCAGGAATAGAAATGCGAGTGTCAGATGCTGGAAGGAAGCGGGTTGCATGCTTTCAGCACCTGACTGATGACATCAAATGGCAGGGAAAATGTCAGTGACACCGGCGATGTCGAGCAGCATGAAGACAACAATGATGCCGATCACCAGACCCACGCCGCCTTCACCCGCAGGCAGCAGATCAATTTTTTCCGACAGCGCATTGAGCTCGGCACTGGTGAGGCTGTCCACACGCTGCTGAGCATCGGCGACATTCACTCCACGCTCCACCAGTTGCGCGACGACGTCGTCACGCGAGAGGAAGTTCTTCACCGCTTCGCGCTGAGTCTGGGATTGTTGTTCGTAAGCAAGCTGATCGGTGCTGACAATGTCGGCCATGGCTGGCGTCTGCACGCTGAGCAGTGTGAACACGGCCAGCAACAAAGACGTGAGGCTCTTTCTAAAATTGGAATTTTTCTTCATGCGGCTCTCCTGAGTCATATAGTCGACGTTGTGAGTGATTCCTATTGTGTACATCGAGTTGTCACGCTGGATTCTAGCACTCTCATAATTCCGCGCTGTGATCTATTTCTC
>JAUSMU010000147.1 GCA_030645995.1 Gammaproteobacteria bacterium
TCGCCCTACAGCAGCCAATATGTGACTGGCCGGTTTCGTCCATTTGAACGGCTTCGCACTCTCCGCATTGTGACTTGTGATAAAGCGCTCTATTTCCGCCTTCAACTCTGGAACACTGGTGAACACCCCTCGGTACAAAGCACGTCGTTCCAACTGCGCGAACCAACCCTCCACAGCATTCAACCAAGACGAACTGGTTGGCGTGAAGTGAAGATGGACACGAGGATGGGCGCTGACCCAAGTTTGAATCTCCTGTGTCTTGTGTGCGCTCAGATTATCCAAAATAATGTGCAGCTCTTTCGCCTTGTTCGTACGTCGCCCCAACAACTTCAAAAATGACAAAAACTCTTTGCTGTTCGTGCGATCGGCGACTTTCCCCATCACTTTTCCTGTCAACGTATTGAATGCAGCATACAAACTCGTCGTCCCATGCCTCTTGTAATCATGAGTGCGACTGCCGATCCGGCTGGGATTCAGAGGCAACCCTGGCTGGGTACGCTCCAGCGCTTGAATCTGTGTTTTCTCATCGACACTGAGCACCACAGCGTTTTCCGGAGGATTCATATACAAACCAACAATATCAATCACCTTGTCGGCGAACGCGGGATCACTGCTGATCTTGAAGGTTTTCAATCGGTGTGGGCGCAGGTCCGCCGCTTTCCAAATTTGCCTTACCTGCCAGGACGTCACCTTTGCGTACTTGGCCATCAACTCAATACTCCAGTGCGTGGCCTCCTTGGGAATGTGTTTCGTGGTCAACAGCAGCACTCGTTCGACGACCTCTTTGTCTATCACTGTTGGGCGGCCACTGCGGGGACGTTCATGAAGACCTTCAATGCCCTCTTGCTCAAACCGGTTACGCCAGCGATGCACGCTCTTGGCTGAGGTTCTTTGAGCCAAGGCTACTGCCGATGGTGTCATGCCTTCGCTCAGTTGCAGTATTATCTTGGCTCGCATGAGCTGACCATGCGAGAGTGTTGTTGAACGACACCACGATTTCAATATCGCGGCGGCATCTTCAGTAATCTGGAAATCTTTGGGAGTACGCATGAGGCCATTATACTTCCATCCTTGAATAAGTTACAGAATTAACCGCATGGACCACTAGGCATCCAGCAATCAACTTTCCTCTGTTAATTGCTCTGGCCAAATACGCTCACATATTGCCCGGTATAACCTCTGCCGCGTTTCAATATCCTGCTTTTTAAACCGCGGATGTGCGCAGAACGGCAGCTTGTGCTTGTTGGCCATGGCAATAAAGTTGGGGTTGTTTTCATACGTCAGCGGACTAAGAGACTTCACCAACACGTTTTCTTTGATGTAATGAGGTTGTTTTTCATCATAAGGCAAGTCGCCGTAAGACTGGTTGGTGCCGCGAGGCAGCAACACCAGATCACCCAATCGATTGCGGTAGTTCTGGAACTCATGCTCCTGCTCAAACTCATCTTTATGACGAGCAAACTTGTCAGCCCAGATATGCTCCACTTCAAATGGCTTGCCAGTGGTTGGCTGATAATAGGTCACAAAATCCGTTCCCATACCGGCCTGCTGCTCGCACCAGGCGGTCATTCGGGCCAGTAAGAACTTCACAAAACGCTTGTTCTGGCCGTGCATACGGAACCTGTCCACGCCTTCAAATGACTCTCTCATATCCGCCATTTTTTGCGTCAACAGTGCTCGTAATGCCTGTAAATCCAGGCCGCGCAGATCTTTAACCAAGCTATACATGGTGTAGCGGATTGAGCTGGCGGAGAAGTTACGAAAGTTAATGGTACGACGCACCGCAAATGTTTCGATGTAAGAAGCCACGGCCCTGATTTTGGCGACCACAGCGCTATCATCGTCATCGACATTTAATGCTGCCAGCATTAGCGGATAACTGAGCGTTGGTGCGATGCCCCAGCGATTGATGTAATAGACCGGCTCCAGCCCCTTTGTTAAGGACCGCTCAGCATCCAGAATTCGCCGGTATGCTTTGAGGTAAAAGCGCATATCCTGTTGGACAAACTGCTCAAAGCTGTCTCCGGCGCTAGCATCCAGACCTACTTTATCCAGATTGTCACGGACCCAGCTGTGGAATCGCGTTCCTATCTTTTCAAAGTCTTCGTTTTTCGAGCCAGCTCTGCCAGGACGGATGCTATCGGCATAACGGGCACGCAACCAAGACTGGAAAAAGCGTTGGTCTTCGTCCTTGTCATATGCCTTGAGCTGCAGCATGCTTTGCTTCCACATCTCATTGGCCTGCTGCCGTTTTGCAGGCTGTTCGAACCTCGACAACACATAACCCTTTAGCATTTCCGAAGGCGTCAGGTTAAGGCCGCGGTCATTCATGGTTTCAAATATGGTGTAAGCGTTCTCGTCCGAGTATGCAATGATCTCCACCATAATCACGTTGTACTTCAGCCAGTCGATAAAAAACGGAAAAGCATCACTCTTCAATTCTTCCGGGAAGGCTCGCACAATATCCTGATAACGCTCGGCCATGTTGCGGGTTGATTCGGTGGCACTGTCGTCCGGTTGGTATTCACCTTGATTGAATAGGCTTTCCAGGCAGGGGATACGCTCTTCCACAGTGATATTGAACGATTTACTGCCACGTAATTCAGAAAAAATCATCGGTTTGATTTCTTCTTTGAAGCCGTTCTCTTTCTGCTGGTTGTGCAGGTATATCAAGAACAGGGTCAGCGAGGTTAAGCGCTGCTGGCCATCAATAATACTGCGCTTGCCATCTTTGCTGCTAACCACAAACGGGCCAAGGTAATAGTTGTTGTACTGCTCACCCTGGTCACGTTTGTCACCAGGGCTATACTCCGCCAGAAAAGCTGAGGTCAGGTCTGTTACCAGTTCTTCAATATGCTTTTCACCCCAGCTGTACTCGCGCTGGAAGTAGTCCACCGTGTATTTCTGCTGATTGAGCACATCGAACAGATTCCTGTGGCGCGCCTCAATTTTGTTTTCCAGCTGGCTCATGCATATTCCCTTTTTCAGTTCAGTTTGACGCGACGCTTACCTGTCAGTAGCTGCTGCATCAGCGCCTTCTTCTGGGTTTTGAGATTGTTGATACGTTGTTCTAGGGCTTCGATTTCTTCGTCGGCGGTTGTAAGAATTGAGGCGATGGCTTTCTGCTCACACAGTTCGGGCAATAGAAATTTGAAACAGGAAATGAAATCGGCAGGCACTCGCTTCTGCCCAGCCGAACCCTGCATATTCGCTTCCCCTAAAGCCCGAAATCGCTGCGATCCAACTATTGCAAAAACTATTTCTGAGAGTATGGAGGGGCCTGGACGAATAACGTGAAACTCTGTACTTCCATAGCCAAAACCATTATCCATGCCTTTCACGAGGCATCTCTTTCCATTCTCAAAGCAAGGGGTAATTTTTGCCACAAGGACATCCCCGTCAATAAAAGAAGTGAAGCCCGTGGTAACCTCTTCGTATTTTCTTTTGTTTGAGAAAATAATTCGCCCTTCTCCTGAGACATCTTCCATCTTTAAAAATGTGACTGTCTCACTGCTTGCATGTTGAAATCTGGAGGGGTTTATCTGACAAACATCGCTAAGCGTAACTTTTTCATAGGCGCCTTCAAACCCCGGCAACCTGGTCCTCCCGGTTAACAACTTCTGCATCAGCGCCTTCTTGCGCTGCCGGCTATTTGCCAACAAATCCTCGTTTGCAGCGATGGCGTCGTCCCAGGTGGAGAGGATCTCGGCGATTTTCTTTTGTTCATTGATTGGCGGAAGCAGCAACTTAAGCCTTGAAAAGTCGTATTGTCCTAACGTTTTATTCCTGCCGGCACCTCCTGGCGAGGCTAGCTCAAGCAAAAATTTCCCTCTTTTTGATTTGAAGAAATAAAGAATGAAGTCAACATCACATTGGTTTTTCTTGGGTTTAAACATGGGAAATCTGTGCGATGCAATCATTCCATCTTCAGCTTGAGAGGTTTTAGCTACCGCCTGCTCCCACGCAAAAACAATATTTACGACGAAGCAGTCTGATTCAATGTAAAAAACCCTTTTATTTCCAAGAACATTTCCTAATACTTTACCCTTATGGAAAATGCCCTTGCCGTGCGATCGGATGCCGATTTCTCGATAGAACGCTGTTTTATCAACGTCTACCGGCTTAGAAATCTTGTGAAAGATTTCTGATATAGTATGTGTTTTCCATCCATCAGGAACCATAGCTCAGCTCCTTCAGAAATTCAGCCATCCTCCCATTGAGCTCGACTACCCGCTGCTCTATCGCCTCCCGCCCCGCCAGCACCGTAGCCAGATTAATTTCCTCCTCTTCCTCAAACGTATCCACATACCGCGGAATGTTGAGGTTGTAATCGTTCTCAGCAATCTGACTGCGCGGCGCCAAGTAGCTGTATTTCTCAATCGTTTCACGCGAGGCCAGCGTATTGATGATTTTATCGACATGCTCGGACAACAGATTATTCTGGTTCTTTCCCTGTTCGTACTCTCGGCTGGCATCAATAAAGAGCACGTTTTCGCTGTCTTCCCGGCATTTTTTAAAGACTAAAATCGCTGCTGGAATACTGGTACCAAAGAACAGATTGGCAGGCAAGCCAATGACCGCATCGAGTGCATTCATTTCCCGAATGATGTGCTCACGGATATGACCTTCACTGGATCCACGGAACAATACGCCATGGGGAACAACGACAGCTGCGGTGCCGTTGTCATCGAGCTGGAACAGCATATGCTGGATAAACGCCATGTCCGCTTTAGTTTTTGGCGCGAGCTTGCCGTAAGGCGAGAAGCGATCATCGTTGAGCAGAAGCGGATTGGCGGACCAGTCCAGAGAAAATGGGGGGTTGGCCACAATCGCTTCAAAGCGAAGATCCAGGTGCTGCGGACGCTCCAGGGTGTCATCCTGTTTGATGTCAAAATCCTTGTAATGCACCCCATGCAAAATCATGTTCATGCGCGCCAGGTTGAACGTGGTGCGGTTGAACTCCTGGCCATAGAAGCGGCCGACTTTGTTGACCTGCTTGGCCACACGCAGCAGCAGTGATCCCGAACCGCACGTTGGGTCATATACGGTCTTGAGATTGTCCTTGCCCATCGCTACGGCGCGAGCCAATATCTCGGAGATTTTTTGCGGGGTATAGAACTCACCGGCCTTCTTGCCGGCATCGGAAGCGAAGTTGCCGATCAGGTATTCGTAGCTGTCACCGAGTACATCGGCATCGATATCATCCAGGCGAAAATCGATATCATCGAGTCGGGTCAGGATCTCGCAGATGATCTTGTTGCGATCATCGGGCGTCTTGCCAAGTTTGGATGAATTCAGATCTAGGTCTTCGAACAGGTGTACGAAGTCCGCTTCCGACTCATGACCCCGGGTGCTGTTCTCGATATCGCGCAGCACCTGCGCCAAATGACCTAGAATAAAGGCCTCTTTGTCATCATGGATCTGTTTTGCAATCGCGCTGAAGAGCTGGTCGGGGTTTAGATGATACCCCAGGGTATCAACGGCCTCTTCTTTGATCGCCTCGATGATCTCGATGTCTTTGGTCGGATCCAGCTTCGTGTAATCCAACCCGTCCTCGGCCAGTGCCTCCTGCGCAATACTTAAAAGCCGCTCTGAGAGGAATTTGTAGAAAATAAAACCTAGAATGTAATCACGATACTCATCCCCTGCCATGCGTCCGCGCAGCAAGTTACAGATTGCCCAGAGCCGTTGTTGGAGTTGTCGTTTTTGTTCTTCAGACATGCGTTAAATCCCTATAAAAGTAATCATTGAGTCATTCCGTATCTAACTCACTTTGAAGTTAATGCGGGTAATTGGCGGACGTGTCCTATCAAAGTGTATATCCCTGACGCTTGAGGGACGCGTTTAATGTTGTTCTGCTTACCTTGAAATGCTGAGCAACCTCAGCTTTGGTCATCTGAGGGTCAGATAGCATGGCTGCGGCTTTTTTAACATCTGAAGGTGACATGGCCGGCCGGCGCCCACCCTTTCTACCTCGAGCCCTGGCTGCAGCAAGTCCAGCTTTTGTCCTTTCAAGAATCAGGGCGTGTTCGAATTCAGCTAGGGCGCCGAAAATATGGAAAATGAGCTTCCCGCTGGCACTGGTTGTGTCGATGGACTCGGTCAGCGACCGGAAGCCAATCTCACGCTGGTGAAGATCATCGATAATATCGACCAAATCCTTCAGTGATCGGGCTAACCGATCCATCCTCCAGACAGCCAAGGTGTCTCCCTTGCGCAAGGTGCGCAAACAGGCTGACAGCTCTGGACGCGTCTTGAGGGTGCCGGTCATTTTCTCAGTAAAAATCTCCTGGCAGCCTGCCAGCTTGAGCGCATCAATTTGCAGTTCAGCGTTCTGATCCTGGGTGCTGACTCGGGCGTAACCAATAATCATAAGAAAACGTACCTTATCTAGCTATAGATTCTTGTACGGGTTTCTGATCGAATTTGCAACCAGAAAAAGAGGCATTACAGGGAATTTAGGACGCGTCCAGAAAACGACCGTTTTATGAACGCTAACTCAGGTTCTCTTTTGAAGCTGGAGCACTGGCTGCTCAAGCATCGATTGAGATACCCCATGCATGTCCGCGTTTGCCTGCCAGATCAGGAATCGCGCATGCATATCCCGAAGAGCACTCACAAGCTTTTGATTGGTCTCGGTTAGCTCTTCAATGCGCCTATTCGCCTTATGAATATCACTAACCCATCCCGGACTCACCTTCGGGGCTTTCAATGCTGCCTTGCGATTTTTCATCGCCAAATCGATGGCAGGCAACTTCATCAGAGACTGGCGAGCACGACTGATACCCAGCTTTTCTTTACATGCTTCGACGAGTAAAGGCCAGGTCAACTTTGGACCCGACCATTCTTCAATCAACTTGACAATGCGCTCTTCGTCCCTCGGCTTTAAATGCCCCATCACTTCACCTCGAACTCGTCTAACATGGCCGAAAGGTCATCCAGCGATTGCAACTGCTGCAGTTCATTTTTCCCTTCGATGAGTCCAGCATCGATCAGTCCTACCATTGCCGCCGCATTTTTTGTCAGCGTCCAACCGTTATCGACGTTCCACACGATGTCGCCATTTTCGATTGCAGGGTTCTCCAGGGTTCGGATCAACGCATCACATTTAATGAGATCCACGCGAATTTTTTTGATCCATTCTGATGCCCCAAAAACATCGCGAGAATGCGCATCAAGCGCCCTATCATAGCGGCGCTGAAGGTCCTCTCGCTCTTCCTTGAGGTTGGCGAGCTTCACATCATCGCCTTTCACACAACCGAGCTTCCCGCAGCCCAAACAGGCACCCATTTTCGGGCATGGTTCGGCCGCAAAATTATGCACGCAAATACCAACGTGTGTCTGATGAATAACACGGTCCTGATCACCCTCATGCAGATCCTTCACATCACTGAGTTTCAGAGGTTGATTTGTTGTGACTTTCTCCAGACGTTGAGCGGAATTGCTGTGCCTCGTTTTGGGGTGATAGTCCGCAACTCTTTGGGTACGCTCCTCGACAGTCTCATGGTTGTAGACAGACCCCATCGTCGATCGCCCAGAGAATGCATCAATCAGGAGCTGTGACAGACCTGCCTGATGCATCCGCGTGTTCAGCTCGTGACGAAAACTGTGCGTGTTCGCCTTTAAACCCTGGTAGCCATAGCGCTGGAAGATGCTGGCCCGACCAACATGGCCTGCCAATTGCATCGAGACACGTGAGCTATTGGCAGCTATCTCTACTCCAAAATCACTTTTCCTCGAGGTGACTTTCTTCGTTTCATCATGCAGAGCTCCTGTGCGAACAGTGAACAGCGCGTCACGGTACTTCACCCGCGTTTTACCCTCTTGATATGGCGTGGTGTACGGGAAATGTTTTGGCAGGTATTTCTCACGCATCAAGACATTGAGTTTGCGCAGCGTAATCACACACCGGTCGTGAAACTCTATACCCTGAACTCCTGGCTTGCCCCTCATGTAGATTCGGTTTCCCTGGTTATCCCACCCCTCAAGTATCTCGTCCACTATGGCCTGCGCGGCTTGGCTGAGAGCCTTGCGTTTATCAAGATTTTTCAAAATGCTGTCTTTGAATTGGGCTCGTGGCGCATGTCTTATCGCCAATTTCCATGCTGCACAGGCTTCCTCGTAGGTAAGGGAGTCATCGGGCCCCTTTTGTGGTAGCCGTTCATGCAGTGGAAACTCATCAGGATTGTCTTCCAGCCATGCGGCGTAGGCCCGCCCGTCATCGGTGATTGGTTTCAGCAATGCAATGGCGCGCTCGACAACCGGCTCCATCTCAGGTTTAACAACGGGTTTCAGCACTGTCTTATTTAACTTTTCGGCGTACCAGCGCAAGAACATGCGCCGATTACCACCAGAGTCCTCTTTGAACATCACACAATCAAGTTCAAGATCCGACAATTCACCGACACGACTGGGCGCACTAAGCAAAAGTGCGCACGCAGACGTCACTACAATATCCAGTGTGCTGGTTAAATCGTTATTAAATATCTCCCCTAGGGCTTTTATCGCCTCAGGGTTGGGAAGTTTCTTCTTACTATCCACTTTTTGCTGCTTGAGCGTGACATAGGATTTCCGTTTAATCGGTGAAGCCCACCGAAAATCCATAATGAGCAGTTGTTTCTGCCTCATCAGGGTGATGATCTGCTCAAGATTATTAATGGAACGGTATGCTACGTCGCCCTTCGTCGTGTGAGTTTGCATGTAGTCACTGGCTAGGTTACAAACAGCCGCTGAAACTCGGGCCACATCCCGCCCACCAGTTAACTCGACCAATGCGGCCTCAAGGGCTTTGAGGGACTTAAGCCAAGGGCTTGCGCTCTGCTTTGTTTGATAGACACAACGGTACACCAACATTGCCTTGGCAAAGTCTGTGAAGGGGGGCTGCATCCTACTGGTCGATCCCCAAGCCCTGAAGTTACAGCCATAAAACCCATGATAGTGCCAGCTCTCGTCTTCCCAGCTAAAACTGTCGTAAACTCGATTTGGAATACCCTTTGGAACGGTCTCTTTCGCCCACTGAATAAAGGCAACTACCTGCGCCTCGGCATTCAAATGTCTCTTTGGATTAAAATCAACGATGTTATAGTTCGGCCTCGAATCGACTCTATGGGTCATGCGCGCCCTCCACTGACTGGGATGACTCGCAGGGCCTCACAATCGAGTATGACCTTGCGACAAGCCAATATGGCACGATCCCAGACCACACCCGTGGTTTTATCCGTTTCGATGGTTTGCGCCCGGCGGCGCTCCATTCGCTCAAGGGAAGCGCGGTGGTCTGCATCCAAAAATGGTTGGAATTTACCGCATCCGTAACAGGAAAAGGGCGCATCGAGATGGCAGACCGCATCCGCACCACAAACGGCCAGATCTTCGATCTGCCGATCCTCTCGATTCCCGTTCTTCGCTAAGATTCGATCCGTCACGATGTTGCCAGTAAACGCATTTACAACGAGCGCAAGATGGTCGCTCATCTTCGCGTCAATCAAATTCATCAACTCAGCGGAGACCGACCGATACTTTCGTACTGACCACGTGCCTTTCTGCATTAGTGCATGTGCCATCGACCACTCGTCCAGCCCTGCATTTGAGAGGTCTGTGCCAAAAGTATGCCTGAAGCGATGGCCCCGTGTAATTTTCAGCGGCTGGTGCGTGCGGTGAGAAATCGGAAAACCAGCCTTACGTTCGACGCGCTCAAACCAAGCCGCTGCCGTATTCCTTAAAACGTGAAACTCCGCCTGCGGCGCGTCTTCCAGTGCTTTTTGACTGGGGAGATCAATCAAAACTGGGATGTTGCGGCCTTGGCCTCGCTTTAATGTACGTCGAAACAGGGGAACATTTTTGATTGCCTGGTCCCAATCGGCGCGGCCTTGATATTCCTGCTTAAGTCGTACGAGGACAATAGCCTTGAAGGCCTGCACGGTGTTGTACAGATCCTCGGCTAGGCTGAAAGTCTCCGATTTTTCTCTCCAGCCCGCATCGTCGCCTTGTCGTTTCGACCAAAAGAGTCGAATTTTGTAGCCATGATCGGTCTTCATAAAATCGTCAAAGACCGACATGCGCACCTGTGCGCCGCGCTGTCCGTAAATCATTAGTAGAAGCAGGTAAAGGTATTGCTCGGGCTGTAACTGATTATGACAAAATTGCTCATGTAGCCACTGGTACAATGCGTCTTGCTCCAATCTTGTCAAAGGACCTACTTCGGGGTCCAAGCTAAGAACGACGTCATTGCTGGAGGGCTTTTTCCTTGGAAGCGAGTTGTAGGCATCGATCAAAGATTGCGAGGGTCTCTGCTCGACGGATTCGCAGTCCCTCCAAAATCTCATGAAAGCATTCAGAGCGGAAAACTCAACATTATTAAATCGCTCTCGCAGATCGATAAGGTGATCCTCTCTGAGTGGATCAAGCCCTGCTTGCGCGGCCCTCGACAAGACACTGCAAGACTGGTAAATAGTCCCCTGTGCCACATCTTCCATACGGTAAGCCAACGCTGCGTGTAACCAGCGCTGCCATTTTGGCTGGACACAGGCAATGGCAGCTTTCCAGTTAACAGAATATTTACAGGATTTATCCGGTCGCCACATCGATTCAGAGGGTGTGAAAAACTTACCACATTTAGCGAGGCGAGGAACATTCACCCATTCCTCAAGCGTATCGTGAGTTGGCGCTTGGAGTGCGTCGACGGCAATATTCATTCCTCATCTCCTTTTTGAATTCTGGCCTCAACCTTCTGACGGATGATCTTGAACCTGTCGGAGCGTTTCTTGATTGCTTTATCTGCCTCGACCTTCCAAAACCTCGCCCCATAGAGACCTGGCATGTTCGATTCAGGACTCCACCCAAACATCCACGTAAGGATTTTTTGAACTTGAGTTGTGCGATCCTCTGGCGTGAGCATTTCAAGCTTAGTACGCATGCTTTCGAGCATCGTGTAGACCGAGTCATGCCTTAAAATATGGGGATGGATGTGAGCCAGCTCGGGCGCTACTTTATGGATTCGAAGAAAAACACCATCCAGCGTATTTATGCTCATAGGCTCCCCTTCGTTTCGTCTATGAGCTACGAGCAAAAACGGATGCTTTCTCGCCTGCGATTGGCCCTTTATGGGCTTTCTGTAGCGATGTTTTGACTCGTATTCACTGATCGCATCATAAAGCTCATCGTTCATTACCAGCATGCGCTCGCGGGTTTTGAATTGCGGGGCCGTCGTGCGCGGATCTATACGTTCATCCTCAAGATTGACCACCGAGAGCTGTCGACTGTGCCACTGAATATCGGTGGTCTTGATCAAAAGCATTTCCGACCGGCGCAACCCCATATCGAGACCCAATAATAGAATGATGTAGTTACGCACCTTAATTGACATATTTGCGAATGGATTCTCGGAACTATCAGGATGCATGACCTCCAATAGTCGATCTCTCTCTAGATCTGTCAGCCCCTTTATCTCGTCGACTCGCGTTTTTTTCCACCCGGGACTTGCGGCTTTAATCTTGCGATTAAAACGCAGCCTAATATCTTCGACCGCCTCATGTCGCGTTGAGAGGTCCCCAAGCTTGTCGTACAAAAAAGCGAGGTAGTCGCGCACCGCTTCGAGACGCTGCCTTGCGTGAACCTTGCCAACAGTCGTGTATGCAGTTGGATGCAATCGAATACCCGCAAACTTCTTGGCCAGGGTTTGTTTACTGAACCCTGCGTCTGACACAAACCGAGAGATTTCGTTGTCCGTCAGATACTGTGATAGGGGGCGCTGCTCTAAGCGGGAAATCAGATCTATGGATGAGAACGCGAGGAAATCTTCAAATACCAACAAGTGCCCTAAATACTTTTCAGTGGTTTCTAGGGCCTTGCTCGAAAGTTCGAGAGTGGCGTAAAGATTGGGGTAGTAAACAGGGATTAGGCCTTGCACAAGTAGCTTCCGTCGCGCAGCATTCACCTTTTGCTCAATGACTCGAAAACCCACATTGCTCTCCCCCAATACGTAACTTTCTTAAGTATAGTAAAGAACAGGGATCACGAAAGATACAACTTAACTTTTTATTTTTATGCTTTAGGCACTTATAATTGCCATCAAAGCCTTATGGCAACTGACTTATAGGAAAAAAGGATTATGTCGAAAGGTGACAAATCAGGTAAAACAGGTTCTTTCGTTTACACCATGCATCAGGTGGGCAAGGTTGTTCCGCCCAAGAAAGAAATCCTCAAGGACATCTCACTGTCGTTTTTCCCAGGCGCCAAAATCGGCGTACTTGGCTTGAATGGGTCAGGCAAATCGACCCTGCTGCGCATCATGGCCGGCATCGACAAGGAGCACCACGGCGAAGCCCGGGCGCAGACCGGCATCAATATCGGTTATCTACCGCAGGAGCCCGCGCTCAATCCCGACAAAGACGTGCGTGGCAATGTCGAGGAGGCCATGGGGCCGGTCATCAAGCTGATCGAGGATTTCAATGCCATCAGCGACCGCTTCGCCGAACCGATGAGCGATGATGAGATGAATGAATTGCTGGAGAAGCAGGGCGAACTCCAGAACGCGATCGATGCTGCCGAAGGCTGGGACATCGAGCGCAAACTCGAAATCGCCGCGGATGCCCTGCGTCTGCCGCCGTGGGATGCAGATGTCAGCACTCTCTCAGGTGGAGAGAAGCGCCGCGTGGCCCTGTGTCGCCTGCTGCTCTCCAACCCCGACATGCTGCTGCTGGATGAACCGACGAACCATCTGGACGCGGAGAGCGTCGGCTGGCTTGAACGCTTCCTGAAGGAATATCCCGGCACGGTGGTCGCCATCACCCACGACCGCTACTTCCTGGACAACGCTGCTGGCTGGATTCTGGAACTCGACCGCGGCTACGGCATTCCTTACGAGGGCAACTACACCACCTGGCTCGAAACCAAGGAGCAGCGTCTGGCGACCGAGGCCAAGCAGGAAGCAGCCCGCGAGCGCACCATCAAGTCCGAACTGGAATGGGTGCGCGCCAATCCGAAGGGCCGTCAGGCCAAGAGTAAGGCCCGTATCGCGCGCTTCGAAGAATTGAATTCTCAGGATTTCCAGAAGCGCAACGAAACTACAGAGCTTTACATTCCGCCAGGTCAGCGTTTGGGTGACATGGTCATCGAGGTCAACAATCTCTGCAAAGGCTTCGGCGACCGCACGCTGATCGATAACCTCAGCTTCAGCATTCCTAAAGGCAGCATCGTCGGCATCATCGGCGGCAACGGCGCGGGCAAGACGACCTTCCTGCGCATGCTGGTCGGACAGGAGCAGCCGGACAGTGGCAGCATCCGCCTGGGTGAGACGGTGGAGCTGGCCTACGTGGACCAGAGCCGCGACGCGCTCAATGACAACGTGACCGTGTGGCAGGAAATCTCCGATGGTCACGAAATACTGCAGATCGGCCGCTATGAAGTGCCGTCACGCTCCTACGCCAGCCGCTTCAACTTCCGGGGCAGTGACCAACAGAAGTTCGTCAAGGACCTCTCCGGCGGTGAGCGCAACCGTTTGCATCTGGCAAAACTGCTCAAGCGCGGCGCCAACGTGCTGCTGCTGGACGAACCGACCAACGATCTGGACGTGGAAACTCTGCGGGCGCTGGAGGAAGGTCTGATGAACTTCCCCGGAAATGTCATCGTCGTGTCGCACGACCGCTGGTTTCTGGATCGCCTGTGCACCCACATCCTCGCGTTCGAAGGCAACAGTCAGGTGGTCTTCCACGAAGGCAACTACAGCGACTACGAAGCAGACCGCAAGAAACGTCTGGGAGACAATGCCCAGCCGACCCGCATCAAGTACAAACGCCTCGCCTGAAAGCACTGTGGGAGCGTACTAAGGATTCGGGGTCAGAGTAAAAATACAGTACTGTATTTTTACTCTGACCCCGAATTTCCCCGAATTTCCCCTAATCTCGCGGGACATTCTGCCGCTATAAAAGACCATAGAAATCCCATTTGCGAGCAGTCATTCAATGTCCGAAAGGAACAGCACAAGCACCGAGGCCGAACGCCGAGCCTTCACAAGAATCTTCTTCGACGCAGAAACAGTGGTGATGCAGGAAGGACATTGCTGGCCTGTCGAACTAATCGACATCTCGCTGCATGGCCTGCTGGTCAAGAATCCTGGCGACATGGCGCTGGATACCAGCAAGTCTGCGGAGGTGGTCATTCATCTGGCGGGTGACCTGCAGATCTGCATGCGCGTACGCGTGGCGCATCAGGAGCGGAGCAGGGTGGGCATGATCTGCGAAGAGATGGAACTGGACAGCATGATCCATCTGCGGCGACTGGTCGAACTCAACACGGGTGACACCACCCTCCTCGAACGCGAACTCTCAGCACTCGGCTAAAGACTTCAGCATTACAACCCCAGCTGCTCCCGCAACAACAGCATGCGTGCATGATTTTCCTCGCCGCTCAAGGGCCGCGAAATATGCTCCGGCAGGGCAACCACCTGCGGCGCCCCCAGATCCTCTCCCCGCATCACCCGCTGACACAACTCGTTGTAGTAATACTCGAACAGAGGAAACACCCTGTCCTCAGGCTCCGTCGCCAGCAGAAACCAACCGGCTGCCCTGCCCGCAAAATAAACCGCCGGATGACTCCAGGCAAATGCCGCCTTGGGTGGCTCTGCCCGGCACGCTTCGATGTAAGCCTCTCGAGGCGTAGGCAATCCGAACAACCCGGCTCCCTCTTCGCACGCCCTCACCACCACGGAAATGGTTGGCAGGAAGTCGTGAGTCTTCACCACACGCCGCGCCGCTGCCACGATCTGCAGAGGACTGTAGGCGGCAAGGCAGCCAAGCCAGTACTTCTTGGCCATCACCAGACGCTCTTCACTGCCATAAGCCTTGTGATACTGATTGTGATAGGCGAGCTCGAACTCCGCGAACAACTGATTGATCGCATCGATCCGATCAGGACCACCACGCTCGGCACCATCTTCACGACCGTCACGACCCTCGCGCGCCGCGTCTTCTGCGGAGTCGCTGTGGTTATTCGGCCCAGCTTCGGTCTGTGAAGCGCTGGAAGGCCGCGCCAAGGCCTTGCTGGCTTTTTCCAGTAAAGGATTGATCGTTTGCATCGATTAAGCTCACTGCCTGCGACTCTTCGAGTCGTCTTGACCATTGGAATTTGATGAACTGCAGAAACCGGGTATTCCAGGACGCATGCACCTGATTGGTATCGCGCCAATACAACACAAACTCACCAACCTTGGAGCGCGCGAAATCCTCGTCGATTTCGGCCAGCTTGAGAATCTCGAAACACTCCGGACTCGGCTGCCAATCTTCACTGATGCGGCGCGGCTGCGTATCGTGCTGAATGGATGCGGAATACTTGCTCCATTGCCTGCGGATATGCTCGATGAAACGTGTGTTCCAGGCTCCGTTGACGGCGCCGCGCTCTCGCCAATAGAGCACAAACTCGGGGATGGCGTCTTCGATGAAAGTGGGACTTATCCCAGCATTCTCCAGGATGGTGATCGCCTCCACGCTCGGCCACCAGTCGGCCGACATATCCGTATCCAGCTCGTTGACGCCTCGGCGGGACTGCTCCTGGCGCCACTCGCGCAACACATATTTGTAGAACGCATTACCCCAGGAAAAACGCGCCTGCCGCCGCTCGCGCCAATACATCACGAAGCCTGGCACCAGCTGACGGACAAATTCCTCGGGGATATTCTGCTGACGGCACTGGCGAATCCAGTCCTCTCCCGGCTGCCAACTGGGGGAGATATAGCTGGCCCCTTGCGTGGGCGGGGTCTGAAAGATGGATTCCGCCGCGCTCGTCACGGGGCTGGCTACAGCGCTGTGACCTTGACTGTGACCGTGATGACTGTGCTGGCGCTCCGCAACAGCCTCCCGCACCTGGTTGATCGCATACCAAGAGGCATCCGGACGCGCGGACTGCGGATCAATCAGGATCAACCCCAGATCCTGCAGGCTCTTCTGCACGCGCTTGATGTCTATCAGCGCCCAGAACGGGAAAGCATTGCACAGTTCTTGCTGACCGAGATCGATCCAGCTCAGGCGATCCTTGTTGCGCAGTGGACGGTGAGCCATGAGCTCGCTGAGCACATGCAGCATGACCGCTTCTTCGAGACCAATGGTCGCGGCAAGCGTCGGTGAAATCACCAAGGGGCGTTCGGGTACGAGCGAGGATTGCATGGTCAACCTGGGAAACATTTCGAGATTGGAACAAATTGATTTGCGGGGTTTGCATCGGCACTGCCAGGCATCCCGCGAAGCTGCAGCCATGCTACCACAGCCCCGAGCGATCCCGGCACGCAATCCTGATGGATACACGCGACATACGATCACACGGGCAGCGACAGACTCACTGCGAGACATCCACCTCCAACTCCATGCCGATCCAGCCATCTTCCATCGCGCCCGCAACGACAACTCCAGTCAGTTGTGCCCGGCCAATCAGAGTGGGATCAACCGCTGTCAGTTGCTCCAGAACGGCGGCGGCGCGGGCCTGCCCGAGGGCTTCAAGGTCCTGCGCTGACACCGGCTCCAGCGGCAGCAACTCCCGCCGCAGGGCGCTGGCATAGGCCAGCTCATCGAACTGCTCGGGCTCACCTGCCGTCGCCGGGCGGGTATGCTGCGCACGCAACTGCTGCAGGAAGGCGGTTGCATCCACATCGACGCCCTGCTGTGCCGTCATGTAGAAGCCTTCCAGCACGCTCGTGCGGGTCGGGGCTGCCGCTGTCGCATCCACATTGTCTGCCGGAGCGGCTCCTGCAGCGGGAACAGCGGCGCCTGCGACGATGGCCTCTTCAATGCGCCGCTCCAGGAACTGTTCGCGTAGCGCTGCAGTGTCTTCGGCCTCGGCAGCAACGCCATTGATCTTGAGCAACAACTGCGGGCGCTGCTGCAACGCGCCCGCCAGCGAAGCCAGCGTCTCACGCTCGGGCGGCGCCACGTCTGCGCGGCCCGGCATGAAGTTGATGGCACCCAGCTCCTCATCGCCGGAACCCACCAGCCTGGCCAGCAGGCGGAATGGCGAGGTCACGATGCTGCTAATGACATTGGCCAGCGCCCGCCGAATAATCTGACCGTAATTGAACTCCGGGCTATTGATGTCGCCGCTGACCGGCACCTCCAGATCGATCACACCATTGCGATCCTTGAGGAGCGCCACCGCCAGTCCGAGCGGAAGATCGAGCGCGTCAGGATGCGGCACCCGCTCGCCAAGCACCAGATCCCGCATCACCAGCGCGTTGTCGCCGCTGAGCTGGCCATCGTTGATACGGTAGGAGAGATCGACATCGAGATCTCCGTCGTCGATGCGCCTGCCTGCAAACTTGATGATGTAGGGGGACATCGACGGGATGTCGAGATTGCGGAAGCGCAGATCGATCTCGGTCAGCTCTGCTGGCGCGAAGGGATGCAACTGCCCGCTGATGGTCACCAGCCCATACTCGTCCACCTGCCCCTCCAAGCTCACACGCGCTGGCTCGGTGGAGCGCGTCGACAGTGCCGAGACCTGCCCCGCCAGACCAGCCATGTGCACCGCGAACGGCAACGGCAAAGACTCATCCGAAAAATCAGCGCTGCCATTCTCGATGGTGATGTTCTGGACGGTGATCGGCAGCAGCTCCGGTGCAGCGACCTCCTGAGCGGAATCCTGAGTCGAAGCTGCTGTGGCTGACTCTCTTGGAATCAGCGTGCGAGCGATATTGTTTTCCCCGTTCTGTTCGATCTCGACACGGGCATAGGGCTCGCGGATGTGGATATCACCAATGTCTATCTGCAGCTGCTCCCCGGCCGCCACTGTGAGGGATTCGATGGCGAGCCCACTCAACCCCAACAGCGACTCGCGCCCCACAGTGTCGGTCAGGGCAATGTCGTCCAGCGCCACAGACCCCACAAAGCGCACGCTGCCGGGGGCCGCCATCAGGTCGCCGCTGACGCCGAAGAGCCCGGAATCCACACTGATATTGGCGAAAGGAGCGACATAGGGCTGAATCACGGGCAGAGCCAGGCCTTCCAGCACCATCTCTCCGCTGAAGTCGATCTGCGGCAGGACATTCAGCACACCTCCGGCGCGCAATGTGCCGCCGCTGCTCAGGTCCACCAGTGCCGCCACGGTGACCGGGGTCTGCGGCACGTTACTCAGGTCGTCGAGGGTAGCTTCGACACTCACTTCCACCACAACGGGTTGGGCGGGCACATTGTCAACCAGACCAATAGTCCAGTTCTGCAAGGCGAGCTGGTTGGCACGCATCTGCCAAGGCGCTGACGGTGTCGGTGTCAATGCCGGTGCCGCTGGAATTGAGGAAGGCGCAGGTGCTGGAGAAGTCGCAGCTGCGGCAGATCCCGTTGGATCACTCGCCGTCTGCCTGGCACCGGGGAGCAAACGCATGAAATTGATCGTGCCATCAGCGGCGCGCTCCGGTCGCAGGTCCACGCCATCGAACAGCAACCGCTCAAGCGTGATGCTGCGCTCTGCCCATTGCAGCGCCCCGCCCTCCACCGCCAGCAGCGGTACGCTGGCCAGCCGCACACCGTTTGCGGGATCACTGATCAACAGATCGCTGAGGCTGGCGTCGAAACCATTGATCGCAGCCTCGAACCCTCCCGGAACAGGCAAAGCGGCATCATACTGAAATTCGGCCTCCAGCCAGCCACCCGCCAGGCGCACCGGCAGCGCTGAGCGCAGATAGCTATAGGCCAGATCGACGTACGGGCCGACCAGCCTCAACTCGCCCTTCGAGCGCACAGGATTGAGCGATACCGACCCAGTCCAGTGCAATTGCGAACCGTTGCCCATGATCAGACTGAGTGTCTCCGGGGCAAGCGCATCCGGCAAGGTACTCAGGTTCGCGACGGTGACATCCAGATCATCAATGCTGGTGAAGAATGGCGGTGACAACACATCATCGGTGAGCGCCGCACTGGCGTTCTCAACACGAAGGTCGGCGATGAGAAGTCGCGGCATTGCCCCCGGCTCCGAGGACGGGAGAGGCTCTGTCACGGGCTCAGCGGTGGCGCTCCAGCGCGAGGCAAGGCGGGCAATATTGCTGTCGGTGGCGGAGTACCGACGCAGTGAGCCGTGCAACCCAAACAGATGCAGTTCCTTGATACTCCACGCCTTCCGCGTCAGGCTGTTCACCTGCAG
>JAUSMU010000185.1 GCA_030645995.1 Gammaproteobacteria bacterium
CAACCGGGCATTGAGGAGAGCAGAATCCTTCTCAGAGCATTTCCCAAAGTATGTCCGAAGCCGCGCTCCAGAGGCTCAAGCACCACTTTGGAGTGATACTTGTCATACTCTTCAACCTTAATCAATTGCGGTGTCAAAAAATCCGACAATGAAATCTGCATGGAATCACCCTTCAATTAGCTAGCCAGTTTACTACTTGGAGTAAAGCTCAACTATCAAGTTTTCGTTAATGTCAGGAGACAAGTCGGCACGATCAGGCTTGCGGCTGAATTGGCCTTCCAGCTTCTCGCTGTTTACGTTGATCCAGTCAGCAGCAGAACGCTGACCAGCCAGCTCCATAGCTGCCTTGATCCTCAATTGCTCTTTTGCTTTCGGGCGAACAGCAATGACATCACCGGGTGAAACTTGGTAAGAAGGGACATTGATTACGACGCCATTCACCAGAATGGACTTATGAGCCACTAACTGACGGGACTCTGCACGCGTAGAACCGAACCCTATGCGGTACACGACGTTGTCAAGACGAGACTCCAGAAGCTGCAGCAGATTCTCACCTGTAGCGCCCTTCTGACGGGCGGCTTCTTTGTAGTAACCGACGAACTGACGCTCGAGTACTCCGTAGATTCTGCGAATCTTCTGCTTTTCGCGCAACTGCACGCCATAGTCAGAGAGCCGGCCACGACGCAGACCATGTTGGCCTGGCGCGTTTTCAGTCTTGCATTTGCTATCCAACGGACGAACGCCACTCTTGAGGAACAGATCAGTTCCTTCACGTCGCGCAAGCTTACACTTCGGGCCTAAATAACGGGCCATATTCTGTCTCCTATGTTCCTATCTCTCAAAGATAAGCCACTAAATTACAAAAATTCCAATCAGAGTGATGAGATCCAGACAATACAGTCTTATACACGTCGCTTCTTGGGTGGACGACAGCCGTTGTGAGGCATTGGCGTTACGTCGGTTATGTTGCTGACTTTCAAGCCGCAGCCATTCAGTGCTCTGACAGCAGACTCGCGTCCTGGGCCAGGGCCATTGACTTTCACATCAAGATTCTTGAGTCCGTACAACTCGATTGCAGCCTTGCCGGCACGTTCAGCAGCCACCTGGGCGGCAAACGGTGTGCTCTTGCGTGAACCACGGAAGCCAGAGCCCCCTGATGTAGCCCAGCTGAGCGCGTTGCCTTGACGATCAGTAATCGTAACGATGGTGTTGTTAAACGAAGCGTGGATGAAAGCGATTCCATCCACTACCGCTTTACGCGCTTTTTTCTTCGTTGCTTTAGCTGCTGCTGGCTTTGCCATAAATTATTCCTGATTCAAAATGTCTGCTTCTATCGCCTTGAACATAACCTGACCTGGTAATGAGTCAGATCTAAAGGCTGTTCAATATTTGATTATTTGCGTATCGGCTTACGCGGACCCTTGCGTGTGCGGGCATTGGTCTTGGTACGCTGACCACGAACTGGCAGCGAGCGACGGTGACGAATGCCTCGGAAACAACCAAGATCCATTAGACGCTTGATTGCCATTGACAGCTCACGGCGCAGGTCACCCTCAACGGTAAACTTGGCTACTTCGGCACGAACGCTGTCCAACTGTTCAGGAGAGAGCGTGCTCGTCTTGGTGTGCGGAGCAATACCAGTATTTGCGCATATCGCCTTTGCCCTGGTAGCACCGATTCCGAAGACGTAGCCAAGGGAAATCACAATATGCTTATTATCCGGTATGTTGACACCTGCAATACGTGCCATATTTCTACTCCACTTTAAAGATTACTTACTGGCCCAAAAACTCTCTGAGCCAAAATTACGGGGGGCAAAGGATATACTCTGACCAGTAAAAAATCAACCAAACGACTCAGCCTTGACGCTGTTTGTGTCTGGGCTCAGATGAACAGATTACTCTGACTACACCGTTGCGCTTTACTACTTTGCATTTGCGACAAACTTTCTTAACTGATGCTCTGACTTTCACTTTATTGCTCTCCAAAAAATCCGGGCCTAAATATCCGGGGCCAAATGTCCGCGGTTCAAATTATCCCCGGGATCATCCCCTGGGCAGATCAAACTTCAGAGGCCTCCGCGGCCGAAACTACCCAGGTTCGACTTCTTCATCAGTGAATCGTACTGATGAGACATCAAATGAGACTGCACCTGGGACATAAAATCCATACTCACTACCACAACGATCAGCAACGCTGTTCCACCAAGATTGAATGGCACGTTAGCCATCATCTGGAAGAAGTTCGGCAACAGACACACAATAGTGATGTAAATTGCTCCGAACATAGTCAATCGAGTCAGAACCGAATCGATATATTTGGCAGTCTGCTCGCCCGGTCGAATTCCCGGAATAAAAGCGCCAGAGCGTTTCAGATTTTCCGCTACATCCTTCGGGTTGAATACGAGGGCCGTGTAGAAAAAGCAGAAAAACACAATCATCGCACTGAAGATAATGATGTAGAGAGGCTGTCCTGGCCCGATCATCAAGGCGAGATCCTGAAGCCATTCGGCCCCTTCAGACTGGCCGAACCACTGCCCCAGCGACGCCGGGAACAACAGAATACTGCTTGCAAAGATCGCCGGAATAACGCCCGCCATATTAACCTTCAACGGAAGATGGCTGGACTGCGCGGCATACATCTTGCGACCTTGCTGTCTTTTTGCGTAATTCACCGTAATGCGACGCTGACCGCGTTCGATAAACACAATGGCAGCCATCACAACCACAGCGATAACCGCGACCATGAACAGCAGAAGCCCGCTGATCTGCCCTTCATACGCTTGAGATAACGAATTACCTATTGCTCCCGGCAAGCCAGCAACAATGCCTGCGAAGATGAGCATCGAAATGCCGTTACCAACGCCACGCTCTGTAATCTGCTCCCCGAGCCACATCATGAACATCGCGCCAGTTACAAGCGACACAATCGCTGTCAACGTAAAGCCCATGCCCGGGCTGTACGCCATCGGAGCCAGCAGACCAACGGTCATACCGGTGCCCTGCACCAACGCCAGTACGAGCGAACCATAACGTGTGTACTGAGTAATCTTCCTGCGTCCAGACTCTCCCTCCTTCTTCAACTGCTCCAGCTGAGGGCTGACGGCCGTCAGCAGCTGCATGATGATGGAGGCGGAAATGTAGGGCATGATACCGAGAGCAACGATACTCATTCGCTCAAGCGCGCCGCCGGAAAACATGTTGAACAGACCGAGGAATGTCCCCTCATTCTGGTTGAACAGATTCGTCAGCTGATTGGGATCTATACCCGGAACCGGAATATGTGTCCCGATTCGGTAGACGAACAGAGCCAAGAGCAAAAACAACAGACGTGCTTTCAACTCGCCCAGACCGGCGCCTATTTTCTCGGGATTAACATTGGGTTTAGTCGCCATCGAGGTTTACTTAATCCTTGCTGCCGGCTTTCTTCGGGAGCTTCTTTCCGTTCTTGCCGACATTCTTGTCAATGACCACTTCAATAATCTTGCCACCAGCGGCTTCGATTGCCGACCGAGCACCGGCAGTTACGCGAAGACCTTTCAGCGTCAGCGGCTTACTGACATCGCCAGACAACATGACTTTGACTCGACGAATCACGCTGGTAATGAGATTTGCTTCACGCAGTGCAGTGATATCAATCACGTCCGAGGTCAAATTCGCCAGCTCACTAGTACGAACTTCCGCAGTAATACGACCGACGCGCGAGGAGAAACCGAATTTTGGCAGACGACGCTGCAACGGCATCTGGCCGCCTTCAAAACCTGGACGCACTGAACCACCGCTACGCGCCTTTTGACCCTTGTGACCGCTGCCACAGGTTTTACCCAGACCGCTACCGATACCACGGCCAACACGGCGACGTGGCTTAGTGCTACCAGGTGCAGGACTCAATGTATTCAAATGCATTTCTTATTCCTCACCTTCAACAGACAACATGTAGCGAATCTTACTGATCAGGCCTCGAACCGCCGGAGTATCCTGAAGCTCAACGCTCTGATGCATGCGACGCAGACCCAGTCCTTTCAGACACTGCCTGTGTCTTTCCATAGTACCGATCGGGCTGCGAACCAGGGTTACCTTAACTTGTTTTGTGGCCATATCTGCTAACCTAAAATTTCTTCGAGAGTTTTACCGCGCTTGGCCGCAATAGATTCCGGCGCACGCATGTGTTTCAGACCTTTGAAAGTTGCATGTACAACATTCACCGGATTGGTCGAGCCATAGCACTTTGCCAACACGTTCTGCACACCGGCCAGCTCCATGATTGCACGCATTGCGCCACCGGCGATCAGACCAGTACCTTCAGAAGCTGGTTGCATGTAAACCTTCGATGCACCGTGACGTGCCTTCACGGGATACTCGAGGGTATGCCCATCAAGAGATACGGAAATCATATTGCGGCGAGCGGCCTCCATGGCCTTCTGAATAGCCAGCGGCACTTCACGCGCTTTACCGCGACCGAAGCCAACGCGGCCATTGCCATCACCAACAGCGGTCAGTGCCGTAAAACTGAAAATACGACCACCCTTTACCACTTTGGCAACGCGGTTTACCTGGATTAACTTCTCCTGCAAACCTTCTTCGTTCTTCTTCGCCTCTTCTTTAAATGCCATATCTCATTCAACCCTTAAAATTCCAGACCGCCTTCACGTGCGGCTTCGGCCAATGCCTTAACTCGGCCATGGTAGTTATATCCAGCGCGGTCGAATGCAACCTTGCTGACTCCTGCAGCTTTGGCACGCTCGGCAATCATTCCGCCAATAATCGTAGCCGCTGCAACGTTTCCTGTGACAGTGCCCCGAAGGGACTTATCGAGGGTAGAAGCGCTCGCTAATATTTCAGCGCCGCTTGGAGAAATAATTTGAGCATAAATATGACGCGGAGTGCGGAATACGCACAAACGGTTCACGTTCAGCTGACTGATCTTTGCTCTGGTCTTACGTGCACGACGCAGCCGTGCCTGCTTCTTTACGTTCATAGTCTCAAGCCTTATTTCTTCTTAGCTTCTTTCCTATACACATTTTCATCGAGATAACGAATGCCTTTGCCTTTGTACGGCTCAGGCGGACGGAACTCGCGTATTTTGGCTGCAACCTCGCCCACTAACTGCTTATCTGCACCGGAAAGCACAATCTCCGTAGGAGTTGGCGTCTCCGCAGTAACACCTTTAGGCACAACGAAATCGACAGGATGAGAAAACCCCACCGAAATATTCAGCATCTCGCCCTGGGCTTTGGCACGATAACCTACACCCTGAAGCTGCAATCTTTTTTGAAAGCCCTGGCTTACACCTGTCACCATATTGTTCACCAGCGCTCTGAACGTACCAGACAGCGCTACCGCTTCTCTGCTGTCATTCTTTGCAGATACGCGCAAGGTGTCACCATCTCTGGAAATCTGCACGGCATTATGCAACGCCAACTGCAGACTGCCTTTACTACCCTTCACGGAGAAGAGGCCTTCCGCTAAGGTCGCCTCAACACCCTTGGGCAATTGAACCGGGTTATTTGCTACTCTGGACATATTCTTGCTCTATTAACTGGATTACAGAATTTGTGTTTAGAACACTGTACACAAAACTTCGCCACCAAGACCCGCAGCACGGGCTTGCTTGTCAGTCATGAGACCCTGATGGGTAGACACTATCGCAATACCCAAGCCACCACGATTCTTCGGCAGCTCTGCCTTGCCACGGTACACTCTCAGTCCGGGACGACTCGCTCTCTTGATCTCTTCGATAACAGGACGACCTTGATAGTACTTCAGGTCCACAGTCAGAACCGCCTTGTTATCCGCTTCCGAGACAGAGAATGCGGCGATATAGCCCTCATCCTGCAGAACACGGCAGATTGCTACCTTGCTCTTGGATGAAGGGCACACAATATTCGGCAGCTTCGCCATCTGGGCGTTCCTGATGCGGGTCAACAAATCTGCAATCGGGTCAGACATACTCATAATTTATACTCCTGCTTACCAGCTTGCCTTTGTCAATCCGGGCACATCTCCACGCATTGCTGCTTCACGCAGCTTATGGCGGCACATGCCAAACTTGCGGTACACACCGTGGGGGCGACCAGTAATTCTGCAACGGTTTTGCTGACGAACAGGGCTAGCATCGCGCGGCATTTTTTGCAGCTTGATTTGCGCCTCCCACTTCTCTTCGTCGCTTGCGTTGATGTCCTTCAAAACTGCTTTTACAGCCGCGCGCTTCACTGCGAACTTCGCAACAGTCATGGCGCGCTTTTTCTCACGAGCCAGAATCGATGACTTCGCCATATTAAGACTCCTTCGTCTCTGGTTTCGCTATGGTGCCCTTGAACGGGAATCGCAATGCTGTCAGCAATGCTCTACCTTCCTCATCCGACTGGGCTGTTGTGGTGATCGTAATGTCCAAGCCGCGCAGATGCTCGACCTTATCGTAGTCGATCTCTGGGAAAATGATCTGCTCGGTAACACCCATCGCATAATTTCCTCTGCCGTCAAAAGCCTTCGGATTCAGGCCACGGAAGTCTCGAATACGCGGGATTGCCACGCCAACCAGACGCTCCAGGAACTCATACATACGCTCGCCACGCAGTGTTACTTTGCAGCCAATTGGCCAGCCCGCACGTATTTTGAATCCCGCGATAGATTTACGAGCTTTGGTGATCACAACCTTCTGACCACTGATCATCGCCAGCTCATTTGCCGCGCCATCCAGGATCTTCTTGTCACCGACCGCTTCACCGACGCCCATGTTCAAGACCACTTTGGTGATCTTTGGAACACGCATTGGGTTGTCGTACCCGAACTGTTTGGTCAGGGCTGGAATCACTTCTTTCTTGTAAAACTCTTTCAACTGAGCCATTTGGGCAACCTGAATTTACGTTAATCTATTTCTTTATTAGTGGACTTGAAAACTCGCGTCTTCTTTCCATCCTCAACCTTGAACCCGACGCGATCCGCTTTGCTGGACTCCGGGTTGAAGATAGCGATGTTGGAAATACTGATCGCTGCCTCTTTCTCGATAATCCCACCAGGCTGCCCAGCATTCGGGTTGGGCTTGGTGTGACGCTTAACCATGTTCACGCCAGCGACAACAACTTTATCGTCGCCTACCAGCCGAGAAACGGTTCCGCGCTTTCCTTTGTCCTTACCTGTGATCACTATCACTTCGTCGTTGCACTTAATCTTTCGCATATCCGCGGCCTCAATCTCTGTCTTTGCCCTATAGCACTTCAGGTGCCAATGAAATAATTCGCATAAACTTCTCTGAACGCAGTTCACGCGTCACTGGTCCGAACACACGAGTGCCGATAGGGGCCTGCTGATTGTTCAGGAGGATCGCAGCGTTGTCATCAAACTTGATGAGCGAACCATCGCCTCTGCGAACACCCTTTTTGGTGCGCACAACCAATGCAGTAAGCACCTGGCCTTTCTTAACCTTGCCTCGTGGAATCGCTTCTTTGACTGTCACTTTAATGACATCTCCAATGCGAGCATAACGACGGTGCGATCCGCCCAGTACCTTGATGCACATTACTCGCTTCGCACCACTATTATCTGCCACATCGAGGTATGACTGTACTTGAATCATCGATTCTCTCCGAACCCTAAACTGTTTATCGCATCAGCGACCAAGAGTCTGCGACTCTCAAAGGCTGTATTGAAACTTTGACTATACTTCGACGGCTTTTTCGTCGATGGATACAAGCGCCCAAGTCTTGGTCTTGGAAATTGGACGCACTTCCTTAATAGTGACCGCGTCGCCTTCATTGCACTCGTTATTCGCATCATGCGCGTGCAACTTGGTAGAACGCGTTATGTACTTACCGTACACGGGGTGCTTAACCCTGCGCTCAACCAGAACAACAATGGACTTATCCATCTTGTTGCTTACAACTCTGCCAGACACGACGCGTCCGGCTTTCTCTACTGTAGTTTCACTAAGCGACATATTCAGGACCCAATTTTCTCTTTTTCTGTAATGATAGTCTTGACCCGGGCGATATCTTTCCTGATTTTGCCTGTCAGGTGCGACTGGGCAAGCTGTCCGGTACTCTTCTGCATTCTGCAGGTGAACTGTTCACGATACAGCGTGTTCAGTTGGTCATTCAGTTCAGCAACGGTCTTTTCACGCAATTCATTAACTTTCATTACATCACCGTCCGCTTAACAAAAGTGGTCTCAAACGGCAGCTTGGCGGCAGCCAGCTGGAACGCTTCTCTTGCCAGCGTCTCGTCAACACCTTCGATTTCAAACATAATACGACCTGGCTGGATCTGGGCTACCCAATACTCGACGTTACCCTTACCTTTACCCTGACGGACTTCGAGAGGCTTCTGTGTGATCGGCTTGTCCGGGAACACACGAATCCAGATCTTTCCTCCACGCTTCACGTGGCGAGTCATTGCACGTCTTGCAGATTCAATCTGTCGGGCCGTTAATCTGCCACGAGAGATAGCCTTAAGACCAAACTCACCAAAATCCACGTTACTACCACGATGCGAGAGGCCGCGATTACGGCCTTTCATCATCTTGCGAAACTTTGTACGTTTTGGTTGCAACATCTTGGTCTACCCTCTACTTAGACGTTTTCTGTGGAGCCGGGGTGGCTTCGTGAAGCTTCAGCACTTCACCTTTGAAAATCCATACCTTCACGCCAATCTGGCCATAGGTAGTGCTTGCTTCAGATGTCGCATAGTCGATATCTGCACGCAAGGTGTGCAAAGGCACACGACCTTCCCGGTACCACTCTGAACGCGCAATTTCTGCACCGCCCAAACGCCCACCGACCTGCACTTTAATTCCTTCCGCACCTTGACGCATGGCATTCTGAACAACGCGCTTCATCGCGCGTCTGAACATCACACGGCGTTCAAGCTGTTGCGCAACACTGTCGGCCACCAGCTGAGCGTCAAGATCAGGCTTGCGAATCTCTTCGATGTTGATGTGCACGGGCACACCCATCTCCTTCGCAAGCATGGCGCGCAGCGCCTCGACATCCTCACCTTTCTTACCGATGACTATGCCAGGGCGGGCAGTAAAAATTGTAATCCTCGCTGTTTGTGCAGGACGTTCAATTTCAATACGCGAAACAGAGGCTGCAGCAAGCTTCTTCCTGAGCAGTGCACGCACCCTCAGATCAACAAGCAGGTTTTCTGCGTAATTTTTGCCTTCAGCGAACCACACGGAAGTGTGCTTCTTGACAATACCAAGCCGAATTCCGGTTGGATGTACTTTTTGACCCATCCCAATCTCCTACTTATCGGCTACTTTAACGGTAATGTGGCACGAGCGTTTGAAGATGCGATCCGCTCTTC
This sequence comes from Gammaproteobacteria bacterium, assembly GCA_030645995.1. Taxonomy (GTDB): domain Bacteria; phylum Pseudomonadota; class Gammaproteobacteria; order Pseudomonadales; family Pseudohongiellaceae; genus UBA5078. The sequence continues at coordinate 9,302 of JAUSMU010000185.1, forward strand.
CTTTTGCTCGAGGACTAATCCGTTTCATTGTTAACCCTTCGTCGACATATATGGTTGAAACTTTCAACTCATCAACATCGGCACCTTCGTTGTGCTCGGCATTGGCGATGGCCGAATCGAGCACTTTCTTAATAATTTCCGCGCCCTTCTTAGGACTGAACGTCAGCAGCTGCAGGGCTTCTTCAACGCCTTTGCCACGGATCTGATCAGCCACTAGCCTCGCCTTCTGTGCGGAGAGCCGAGCGCCTTTTAATTTAGCTACCACTTCCATCTCTATATCCCCGTTAACTAGCGCTTGGCTTTTTTGTCAGCCGCGTGACCACGGAAGGTTCGAGTGAGAGCAAACTCACCCAACTTGTGACCAACCATATCTTCGGAAACAAATACAGGCACATGCTGGTGACCATTGTGGACTGCTATTGTCAAACCAATCATGTCGGGAGAAATCATCGAACGACGCGACCAAGTCTTGATAGGTCGCTTGTCGTTGTTCTCCATCGCTGTTTGCACTTTCTTCATCAAATGAAGGTCTATGAAGGGACCTTTTTTCAGTGAACGTGGCACTTTTATTTCCTCTAGTAGGAGCCGTTATCGGCTCGCATTTCTGCGGCGTACGATAAGCTTGCTGGTACGCTTGTTTGTTCTGGTTTTGTAACCCTTGGTTGGAACGCCCCACGGAGACACTGGATGGCGTCCGCCAGAGGTGCGACCTTCACCACCGCCATGCGGGTGGTCCACGGGGTTCATTGCTACGCCACGTACAGTCGGACGGACACCGCGCCAACGTACGGCTCCGGCTTTACCCAAAGAGCGCAGAGCGTGTTCTGCATTCGACACTTCACCCATTGTCGCGCGGCAGTCTACCAATATCTTTCTCATCTCACCCGAGCGTAGACGCAGCGTTGCATAACCGCCCTCTCTCGCAACGAGCTGCGCAGATGCACCAGCGCTACGAGCTATCTGAGCTCCTTTACCAGGCTTCATCTCGACACAATGAACCGTACTACCCAGCGGGATATTACGCAGAGGCAAACAATTACCCGGCTTGATCGGCGCATTCTCACCAGACACCAAGAGATCACCAGCAGAAACTTTTGCCGGCGCAATGATGTAGCGGCGCTCACCATCTGCATACAGCATCAAAGCGATATGTGCCGTTCTGTTGGGATCGTATTCCAGTCGCTCAACTTTGCCGACGATACCGTCTTTGTCACGGCGAAAATCGACAACACGATATTTCTGCTTATGACCGCCACCTACGTGACGAGTAGTAATGCGCCCCAGGTTATTACGACCGCCAGACTTTGCTTTCGTCGCCAGCAGCGGACCGTAGGGCTCGCCTTTATGCAGATCCTTGTTTACGACTTTGACTACAAATCTGCGCCCTGGAGAGGTTGGTTTACACTTTACAACTGCCATGACCGTTACCCCTTTTCTTAGCTCAGCTCGGCAAAATCAATTTCATGACCTTGCTCAAGCAAAACGTAAGCCTTTTTCCAGTTTGATTTTTTACGGATACTGCCACGCGCAGTACGCTTGGTCTTACCCTTGACGTTAAGAACTTGCAAGCCAGCAACAGAGACTTTAAATATTGTCTCAACGGCTTCCTTGATTTCGCTCTTAGTAGCATCATTTGCCACTTTGAAGGCCACCTGATTCCTTACCTCAGCCATGATTGTGGCCTTCTCAGAAATGTGCGGACCAAGAATTATCGAATACAGTCTGGCTTGATTCACGACAGCATCTCCTCAACTTTCTTCAGTGCAGGCACCGTTATAAGCACCTTGTCGAAGCCAATCAGACTTACTGGATCCAGACCGGCAGCATCGAGCACATCCACTTTATGGAGATTGCGCGCAGCCAGGAACAAATTCTCAGCAATGTCTTCCGCAACGATGAGCACGTTATCGAGCGCGAACTCGTTCAACTTGGCGATCAGATCCTTCGTTTTATGGGAGCTGACCACAAAGTCGTCAACCACCAGCAAACGCCCCTGCCTGATCAGCTCGGACATAATGCACGCCATCGCACCGCGATACATTTTCTTGTTCAGCTTCTTGCTGTGATCTTGTGGCCGCGCCGCAAATGTCACCCCACCAGTACGCCACAGAGGGCTACGAATAGTACCAGCACGCGCACGACCAGTACCCTTCTGACGCCAAGGCTTGCGACCACCACCACTGACATCGGAACGTGTCTTTTGTTGCACAGTGCCCTGTCTCGCACCAGCGAGATAGGTTGTGACAGTCTGATGAACCAACGTCTCATTGAACTCACGCGCGAACGCATCATCAGATATAGAAATTTTTTCTTTGCCCATCAAATTGCCGGGCTTTGCAATATTTAATTCCATTGCTTACCCCTTGGACGCTGGAGATTTAACAGAAGGACGAATAATCACATTTGAGCCGGTAGCTCCAGGCAGCGCACCCTTGACGAGCAACAGGTTGTTCTCAACATCCACCTGAACAATCTCAAGGCTCTGCGTAGTCACACGAGCGTCGCCCATGTGGCCAGCCATCTTCTTACCCTTCCAAACGCGACCAGGAGTCTGACACTGACCAATAGAGCCAGGCACGCGATGTGAGCGTGAGTTGCCGTGAGTGGCATCCTGCATATGGAAATTGTGGCGCTTGATAACGCCCTGGAAACCCTTACCTTTGGAGGTACCGGTAACGTCGACCTTCTGACCTGCGGAGAACTGCTCCACGGTCAGCTCGTTACCCGCAGCCAGACCAGTTAGTTGCCCCACATCCGCACGGAATTCCCAAAGACCAGTACCAGCCTCGGTACCCGCCTTGGCAAAATGCCCAGCCAGAGATTTGGAAACTCGCGACGCTTTACGCTCACCAGTAGTAACCTGGACTGCGCTATAACCGTCAACTGCGGCGGTTTTGATCTGAGTCACCCTGTTCGGATGAACCTCGACGACCGTAACCGGTATAGACAAACCTTCTTCAGTGAAAACGCGGGTCATGCCGCTTTTTCGACCGACTAATCCAATCGACATTTTATAAACCTCATCGTGTACGGGGC
>JAUSMU010000151.1 GCA_030645995.1 Gammaproteobacteria bacterium
GGGTCTTTGATTACGGCGGTCGCCGCGTGATTCACCACGGCGGTGGCGTGCGCGGCTTTCGTTCCGAGGTAGTCCTGGTGCCGGAGCTGGATATCGCCATGGTGGTGCTGTTCAATGCCGAGACCCCGGTCGCCAACGACGTCGTGCCCATGTTTCTTGATACGGTCATGCCCACAGATGCGGAGGACGCCCCATGAATCCAGTGCTCGATCTCCTGATGTCTCATCGCAGCATTCGCAAGTACACCACGCAGCCCATCGCGCCGGAGTTGCTGGAGCAGTTGCTGCGTGCCGGGCAGGCGGCCGCCACGTCCAGCTTCCTGCAGGGCGCCACCATCATCCGTGTGCGCAATCCGGAGAGCCGCCGCAAGCTGGCGGTGTACGCCGGTAATCAGGCCTATGTGGAAACGGCGGCAGAATTCCTGGTGTTCTGCGCAGACCTGCAACGGCCCGGCAACGCCTGCCGTCAATACGACAAACCCTTTGCTGGCGACTTCACCGAACACTTCATCATCGCTACCGTCGATGTCGCGCTGATGGCACAGAACATCGTGGTGGCGGCCGAGTCGGTGGGGTTGGGCATCTGCTACATCGGTGGCATTCGCAACAATCCCCGCGAGGTCTCCGACCTTCTGCGGCTGCCGCAGGGCGTCTATCCGGTCTTCGGGCTGTGTCTCGGTTATCCCGACCAGAATCCCGAGATCAAGCCGCGTTTGCCGCTGCAGGTCATTCTCAAAGAGGAAGTCTATGGCGAGGAGGGCGATGCGGAACAGATTGCGCATTATGACGAACAGGTGCGGGAGTATTACCGGCAGCGCACCGGCGGTGGCCACGGCATCTGCTGGAGTGAGCAGGTGGCCTCACTGCTCAGTGAGAAGGCGCGTCCGCATATGCGGCAGTTTCTCGCCGAGCAGGGTTTCACGATGCGTTGACCAAGTGCGTATATCAGCGCGCCCTTCAAACAATTCTGGCGCTGCGCAGCGCCCTGATCTCCTCCGCAGAGTAACCCAACTCCCCCAGAATCCGGTCGGTATGCTCGCCCAGCGTCGGTGCGCGATGACGAATTGAGGGTGGCGTCAGCGAAAGGCTCACTGGGGGTTTCATCACTGGCGCCGGGTGGGGCAGGCCCGGATAATCGATGCGCTGCAACATGGCGGCGGCTGCCACGTGCGGATCATCGAGCACATTCTGGGGCGACAGCACCGGTCCCGCCGGGAGACGTGCCTCCTCCATCTCTGCCAACACCTCGGCGCTGCTGCGCTCTGCACACCAGCGGGCCAGCCGTTCACTGATGATCGCGCCGTTGTCACCGCGACTGATGTCATCCTTGAAGCGTGGGTCATCCAGCCAGTGCGGTTCTCCCATCAATGCCACCCAGCGCTCGAACAGCGGGCCGCCGACGCTCTGCACCAGCACCCAGCCGTCGCGGGTCTTGAAGGTGTCGGCGGGCGCCGAGGTCTGCGAGCGATTCAGTGTTGCCGTGCGATTCACCGCGATGGCGTCCTGCTCGATGAGGGTCCCGTTCATGAAGGTCAGCGCGGTGTTGAACAGCGCCGCCTCGACGACTTGACCACGTCCGGTTTTCTGGCGCTCCAGCAAAGCAGCCATGGTCCCGAAAGCGCTGAGGCTGGCGGTGCCGTAGTCAACAAACGGAGTGTAGGATTTCGTTGGCTGTTCCGGTGTTCCCGACATGTACATGGCGCCGGACATGGCCTGCCCGAGGCCGTCGAAACCGACACGATTGCTGTAAGGTCCGCCACTGCCGAAGGCGGAGATCATGGTAAGGATAATGTCCGGGCGGATTACCTTGAGACTTTCGTAGTCCAGGCCCATGGCCTGCAAGGTGTCAGGCGGCAGATTGGCGACGACAACATCGGCGGTGGCGACCAGGCGGCGTACGATCTCCTGCCCCTGCGGCTTCATGGGATTGAGGGTCATCCCCAGCTTGTTGCGGCCCATCTGCATGAACAACGCCCCGTCGCCCTGCGGCGTGATGGGCGAGAGAAAGCGATCTTCGCTGCCCTGCACCTTCTCGATGCGGATGACTTCAGCGCCCATATCCGCCAGCAGACTCGCGCAAAACGGGCCGGCAATGTAGCGTCCGAAGTCGAGCACCCTGATCCCTTCGAGAACCCTGTTCATCCGCGCAAATCCCCATGCAATTGTATTTTTGAAATTGTGAACATGTTAACAACAGCTGCCCGTGAAGCGCGACATAATGCAGTCGTCAATGAGTTCGTCGAAGAGGAGTCGCGCCATGACCATTGCGGATAGACAACTGACAGTGAATGCCCAGGGCTGCAATGCGCAGGCCTACAGAGAGCTGCTGGCCATTTTGAAGAAGCCTTATCAGGATGTTTGCCGCAGCTGTGAAGGAACTGGCAAGGCGTCGCCGATACAAGCCTGCCAGGTCTGCCGTGGCACGGGCAACCGCTGGCTCCGCTTGATTTGATTCCCCTTTAACGATAGACAATCCCGCCACGAAATCCCGCACGTCGGCTCGACAACCGGTTCAGTGTGCCGAGCCCCAGCCCCAGCCCCAGCCCCTTTTCAACGGCGATGACCAGCGGGTCTGCGCCTCGCTTTGCGCTTTGAATGCTGATTGAGCATAATGCCGCCTGCTGTCGCCGCGAGCGCACGGCTGAATTTTTCATCAGACATTTTAGTACCCTGGTTCAGCCAGATAGAGGCGCCAGGGGGAGTGAGAGAGTATGCAACGCGAGTCCATGGAAGTTGATGTTGTCATCGTCGGTGCGGGGCCCGCAGGCCTCTCCACCGCTTGCCGTCTGTTGCAGCTGGCGAAAGAATCCGACACCGAGATCAGCGTCTGTGTGCTCGAAAAAGGCTCCGAGATCGGCGCCCATATCCTCTCCGGAGCGGTCTTCGAGACGACGGCGCTGGACGAACTGTTTCCCGATTGGAAGGATCGTGGCGCCCCGCTGAACACCGCAGTGACGGGTGACGATGTCTATTATCTCGCCGGTCCCGAGAAGGCCTTCAAGTTTCCCGGCATGTTTGTTCCCACCCCGATGCACAACGATGGCAACTACATCATCTCTCTGGGGAACCTGTGCCGCTGGCTCGCTGAACAGGCGGCTGAACTGGGTGCCGAGGTGTTTCCAGGCTTCGCCGCTGCCGAGATCCTTTATCACGAGGATGGCAGTGTCAAAGGCGTCGCCACTGGTGACATGGGAGTAGATGCCGAAGGTAAGCACAAAGACACTTTTGAACCCGGCTTCGAATTCCATGCGAAATACACAGTGTTCGCCGAAGGTTGTCGTGGGCATCTGGGTAAGGAGTTGATCGCCCGCTTCGGTCTGGACAAAGACTCCGACCCGCAGCATTACGGCCTCGGGCTCAAGGAAATCTGGGAAATCCCCGCCGAGCAGCACAAGGAAGGGTTGGTCGTGCATACCGCCGGTTACCCGACGATCGGCGCCAGCTATGCCGGTTCCAGCGGTGGTTTCCTGTATCACAGCGAGAACAATCAGGTGTCACTGGGTCTGATCGTGGATCTCGGCTATCGCAACCCGCACATCAGCCCCTTCGACGAGTTTCAGAAGTTCAAACAGCACCCGGTAATCCGCCAATACATCCAGGGCGGCAAGCGACTCAGCTATGGCGCGCGTGCCCTGATCAAGGGTGGTTTGAACTCGTTGCCGAAGATGACCTTCCCAGGTGGCCTGCTGATCGGCTGCGATGCTGGAACGCTCAATGCAGCCAAGATCAAGGGCAGCCACACGGCCATGAAGTCCGGCATGCTGGCGGCCGAGACGCTGATTGCGGCCTTGCGTGCGCCCGAGCAGGCGCCAGCGAATCGTGAACTGAGTGGGTACGCCACGCGTTTCAAGGCCTCCGGTCTGTACACGGAGCTGCACAAGACCCGCAACTTCAGCGCCGGTTTTCACAAGCTCGGTTTCTGGCTGGGCAGCGCGCTGGTGTTTATTGAACACAATATCTTCGGCGGTAAATTCCCGCTGACATTCCATGACAGAACGCCGGATTACGCGCAGCTCAAACCCGCCGCGCAGTCTCCGCGCATCGAGTACGCGAAAGCGGACGGCAAGATTTCCTTCGACAAACTGTCGTCGGTGTTCCTCTCCAACACTAACCACGCAGAGGACCAGCCGTGTCATTTGCGGCTGCTGGACCCGACCATTCCGATCGGCCGCAACCTGCCGCTCTACGATGAACCCGCGCAGCGTTACTGCCCGGCCGGTGTTTATGAGGTCGTAGAGGAGAGCGACGGCAGCAAGCGCTTCCAGATCAATTCGCAGAATTGTGTGCACTGCAAGACCTGCGATATCAAGGACCCGTCCCAGAATATTCAGTGGGTGTCGCCAGAGGGCGGTGGTGGCCCGAACTATCCTAATATGTAAACCTTGCCGTTGACTGGACGGTCATCGAAAGTGGCGCTCTTGCCAGGCTCTGTGAGGCGGTAGTACGCTCTGCGTGTCCCCGCCCTCGGAGCCAGTCCATGATGCGCACGCTGATCGCCCTGATTCCAATGCTCGCCGTGCTGCAGAGCGCTGTTGCGCAGCAGGCCCCCTCTGAAGAATCTCTTGCCGCGCAGGCACTTTTGCAGGAACGCTGGTTCGAAGTCAGCACCGGCAACTTCCACGTCATCAGCCAGCTATCCAGGGGGGAGTCCGAGCGCATTGCCCGGGATCTGGAACAGTGGCGCGAGGCCGCCATTA
>JAUSMU010000156.1 GCA_030645995.1 Gammaproteobacteria bacterium
TTCGCGAACCTGGGTCGACGAAATATCCCACTGCAAATCCTGCAGCAATAGAACACTCCCTTGCGTCTGTGCACACAACAGTTCACCAGAGCTGACCTGGCGCTGCTGCACCTCTTCCTGCAGTGCAGCAGGCCACGTAGCGAACGCTCGCGGCCTGCTGACAACCAGCACATTGGCCAGTCCAAAAATTTCCTGCCAGCGATGCCAGCCAGTCAGCCCTGCAAATGCATCGGCACCCACGATCAGCACCAGCACAGCCGTCTCATGCTCGGCGCGCAAAGACTCCAGTGTGTCCACCGTGTATGAGACCCCCGGGCGCAGACACTCGCGATCGTCGACTCGCAACCGATCATCGACCGCTGCGGCCAACCGCAGCATGGCCAGACGCTCCTGTGCAGAGGCCGAGGCCGGCCCGCGATGATTGGGAAGATGGCACGGAATCAGACGCAACTCATCCAGTGCCAACGCCTTGAGTGCTGCGAGTGCCACGGCAATATGACCGTTATGAACTGGATCGAACATGCCGCCCATCACTCCGATGAGCGGCGCCGGTCGTCCATCGGACTCCAGACCTGCCGCCTGCACTTTCATCTCCTCACTAACCAATGCGGCGCCTTACTGGCGGATGTGGCCATCGCCCAGCACGATGTATTTCTGGGAGGTCAGCCCCTCCAGTCCGACCGGACCCCGGGCATGCAGCTTGTCTGTGGAGATACCGATCTCCGCGCCCAGGCCGTATTCAAAACCGTCGGCGAAGCGGGTCGAGGCATTAACCATGACGGAACTGGAATCCACTTCGCGCAGAAAACGCTGCGCGCGGCCAATATCTTCGGTGATGATCGCTTCGGTATGAGCGGAACTGTAGCGCGCGATATGTGCCATCGCCTCGTCGAGATCGGCAACCACCCGAATCGACAGAATCGGGGCGAGGTACTCGGTACCCCAGTCCTCTTCCGTCGCCGGCACAGCATCGTCAATCAGGGCCAGAGTTTTCTCACAGCCCCGCATCTCGACACCGGCCGCACGATAGGCCACCGCCAGCCTTGGCAGTATTGTCTCGGCGACGCCTGCTGCGACCAACAACGATTCCATGGTGTTGCAGGTGCCGTAGCGATGCGTCTTGGCATTCACGGCGACCTTGAAAGCCTTGTCCAAGTCCGCGCGATCATCGATATAGACATGACAATTGCCGTCAAGATGCTTGATCACCGGGACACGCGCCTCTTTGCTGATGCGCTCGACCAGCGACTTGCCGCCACGGGGGACGATCACATCCACAAAAGCTGGCATGGTGATCAATTTGCCGACCGCTGCGCGATCCGTGGTCGCCACCACCTGCACCGCGTGCTCGGTAATACCCGCTGCACGCAGCCCTTCGCCAATACAGGACGCGATCGCTTGATTGGAGTGAATCGCTTCAGAGCCGCCGCGCAGGATGACAGCGTTGCCGGACTTCAGGCACAGGCTGGCTGCTTCACAGGTCACATTGGGGCGCGACTCGTAAATGATGCCGACTACACCCAGCGGCACGCGCATCTTGCCGACCTGAATGCCCGACGGACGAAAGCGCATATCGGTAATCTCGCCGACGGGATCTGGAAGATCTGCCACCTGACGCAGCCCTTCGATCATGCCGTCGATGCGGCTTGGCGTCAGCTCCAGCCGGTCCAGCATCGCGGCATCAAGCCCCTTCTCGCGACCGGCCGCGAGGTCGCGCTGATTCGCCAGCTCAATCTGACCGCGATGGCGCTGAATGCTTTCTGCCATGGCCAGCAACGCCGCATTCTTCTGCGCCGTCGTCGCCCGCGCAGTCACGCGCGCCGCCGCCCGAGCCTGCTGGCCGAGCGTGGTCATGTAAGTGTCTATATCCAGAATTGTTGCCATTACCCGATTCCGCAGCCATGCCCCTTGAAAGGAGCACTTGAAAGGGGCGCATTATAGCCTCGCGGCGGGGGTGCAGACAAAATATAACGGGCACGCCATCAAATATCGTTTTGCAGACTCATTTCGGCAGGATATGGTCGCATGCACCACGAGTCGCCGATGTAGTCGTTGGGATTACGACGGAAGTGATGATTTAACAGATCAAGGAAAAACGGAATCAGTTGGTTGATTGGGCTGGGTCTCCCAGAACTCCACAATCTTGTCCACTTCAGCGCGGAACGCCGGCGCATAGTTGGTGCTGGTCGATTTCCACATATCCTGAATACTCTTGATACGCATGGTACTGCGCCAGCGATCCATGCGCGGCTCAAATTCAGCGCGGTCAAACAGCCCCTGCTGGAACTGGTAGTAGGAGTTCTCCCACTCCCGCCAATTACCCGCCATGAAGTAGGCATGCATGATTCGCTCACCCGGCTCCAAGGGCATACCGGCGTTGACCTTGGCGATGGTCACGGCGAGTTCCATCTCATTGGTGACCCATTCCGAGAACATCATCTGTTTCGCGGAGATGGAATCGCGAGTCTGAGAACGCATCATGTTGGTGTTCTGGCGTACTTCCATTCCTAGAAATACGATGCCCATGATGACCGCGATGCTCGACATCAGATTCATCCAGTCGCTTGCTTTGGTGCTCATTCTTCAATCCTTTCCATGCGTTGTTATTATGTGTTGTTCGTGTGTGTCAGGCAGTCTGTCAGAGCGTCAACTCCAATTCTCCGGCTATCAGGCGCTGCTTCTCCAGCCTGGGCAAGCGCTTGATCCTGCACTCCAATATGGATGCCTGTGATCGGTTGGCGGCCGCCATTTGATAGACGACCTGCAGTGGCCCTCTGCCACGCAGATAACGAGCCCCACGGGGCATGCCCTGCTGGTGTTCGAGAAGCCTGCGCTCTACGTCTGTGGTGATGCCGGTGTAGAGCGAGCCGTCACCGCAGAGAATCAGATAGACGAACCATGGTGACAATTTGCCGCCATCCAATCCTCCCTCAACTGTCATGATTTGTAGCATCCTGTGACGCACCGACGGGGAAGACGTGCCAACGCTCACCTTCTCGCTCGACCCTGCCATCCTCTTCGAGTTTGAGCAGATGAGCAAGCAATGTGCGCTGCGCCCACGGCCATAGATGCACGGATACGTCGTCATACACTGCGGGGGTCAACTCCTCCAGAGTAGCGTGCCCCGCCAGGCGATTCAAAGCCGTCAGGGCGGTGAGCACCTTCGCCTCCCGACGCAGACGATGGCGAATCAGCGTCTCGATGACCATCTGCGGGTCTTCCAGCAGACGGCCGTGACCGGGAGCGAGTGACCGCAATGACAATGCCAAAGACAACGATTGCAGCCGCCGTAGCGAATCCAGGTAGTGGCCCATATTGCCATCGGGCGGCAGAATCACGGGAGTTGTCCCCTCCAGAATGTGGTCACCGGTGAAGAGCATGCCCTCCTCTTCCAGAAGGAAACACAGATGATTGGAGGCATGGCCAGGCGTGTGCAGCAGGTGCATTTGAAACTCCCCGCAATCGATCACCTCGCCGTCGTGATAGAGGCGCGCAGGAACAAAAGTCTGGTCATGGTGGCCAGCACCCGATACCGCTGCGGGAGCAGCCAGGCCGACGATCCGGGCACCGGTCTGCGCCTGCAGCAGCGCCGTTCCAGGCGCGTGATCGCCGTGGGTATGGGTGACAAAGATCCAGTCCAGCGGCCGCCCCTCCAAAATTCCCAGCAGGGTCTGGATATGAAGAGGATCGGCTGGGCCTGGATCGACAAGCGCCAAACGCTCGGTGCCCAGCAGATAACTGTTAGTCCCGGACCCTGTCATCAGGCTGGCATTGCGGGCCAGCACACGCCGCACGGGCACCCGCCCGCCACCTATGGATTCGGCTATCCCAACCTTCAGTAATGACATCGATAACGCCTCGCCCCGTTGCCCGCAGCCAATGCCGGGAGCGGGCATGATAGCCCGTTTGCCTGCCACCGAAAACTGCGGTTGCAGTGGCGATTACAAGCCTGCCGCCCCTCTTCTCACTCACGCCTCAAGCACTGCCCGAACACAACGTGACACTGGCTTTCAAGGTCATTTCAGGATATAAAGTCCGCCTTTTAAAATTTCACGCGCGCACCCATTTTGATCCACTTCCTTGTCCTCAGCGCTCCCGGATTCGCCCAGGGCTTAGACGCGGTAGATGATTTGTCGCGCATCTTCAGCAACTTCAGCAATACTCCAGAGACAGCAAGGTAGCGACGATGTTCAAGATTCAGACATTCAATCAGATCTCCAGCAAAGGCCTCGTGCGCTTCCCTGGCACCTATGAAGTCGGCCCCGGCATAGCCAGCTCCGACGCCATTCTGGTGCGCAGCCACAAGCTGCAGGACAGCGATGTCAACCCGAACCTCAAAGCCGTGGCCCGTGCGGGCGCCGGTGTCAACAACGTCCCCGTTGCCAGTTATACGGAGAAGGGCATCGTTGTCTTCAATACCCCTGGCGCCAACGCCAATGCCGTGAAGGAACTGGTGTTGTGTGGCCTGCTACTGTCCTCACGCGGAATCCTGCCGGGCATCGCCTACGTGAACTCGCTGTTCGACATGAAAGACAATGCCGCGATGTCCAAGCTGCTGGAGCAGGAGAAGATTCGCTTCAAGGGTGGCGAGATCGCAGGCAAGACGCTGGGCATCATCGGCCTTGGCGCCATTGGTTCGCTGGTCGCCGAGATGGCCATCGGCCTGGGCATGACCGTGCTTGGTTATGACCCTGCTCTGTCCGTGGATGCCGCCTGGCGCCTGCCCAACCAAGTGCGCAAGATCGAGAACATCACTTCGCTGCTGGCCAACTCTGATTTCGTAACATTGCACCTGCCAGTAATGGAAGCCACTCGCAACCTGATCAATGCCGACATGGTCGCCGCAATGAAGCCGGGCCTGTGTCTGCTGAACTTTTCACGCGACGAAATTGTCAATACCGAAGCGATCGTGGCAGGTCTGAACAACAAGCAACTGCGTATGTATGTGGCAGACTTCCCCTGCGCGGAACTGATCGGCCGTGACGACGTGGTCCTGATGCCGCATATCGGTGCCAGCACGGATGAGGCTGAGGACAATTGTGCGGTGATGGCGGCGGATCAACTGATGGAGTTCCTGGAAAACGGCAATATCAGGAATTCCGTGAATTTCCCAAGCATCAGCCTGGACCGCGCGGCGAATGCTGCTAAGGGAACTCGTATTGCGATCAGCAACAAGAATGTGCCGAAGATGCTGGGGCAGATTCTGTCGATTCTGGCGGATCAGAACATCAACGTGGTGGACATGATCAACAAGAGCCGCAACGAGATTGCCTACAATCTAATCGATGTGGCGACCCGTCCGTCAGATGCGGTGCTGGCAGAAATTGCAGCCATTCAGGACGTCATCAAGGTGACTGTTCTTTAAATTTGAAAACATCAGTGCCCAGAGAGTTGTGGTACCTCAGGCCCTGTGACACGCCGTGAACCCATCCGTGGGGGCTCGCTTTCGCCATCCATGGCTCAAGACGGTCACAGTGCCTGAGGCACCACAACTCTCCTCGAAGCTCATCAGTAATCGGCAGGCAGCGACTGAAGGGCAAGCACAAAACAAGATAGCAGCAAGCCCGTGGCCAAACGCTGCCACTGGACTTGAGGGGGCAGGAGTTCGGGGTTGGCAGGTGTGACCGTCCTGAGCCATGGATGGCGAAGGCGAGCCCCCAAGGATGGGTTCACGGCGTGTCACACCAGCCAACCCCGGACTCCTGACCCAGCCTCAAACCCAGAACAAAACAGATTTTTAACTTGTAACCTAGGAAACCACTATGACACGCGTATTTAACTTCGGGGCCGGTCCGGCCATGTTGCCAACGTCTGTAATGGAACGGGCGCGCGATGAATTCCTCGACTTTCAAGGCATGGGTGCCGGTCTCATCGAGATCAGCCACCGTTGCAAGGAATTCGATGCCGTCATCGACAAGACCGATGCCCTGTTCAAGGAGCTCTCCGGCATCCCCGACAACTACAAGATTCTGTATGTCCACGGCGGCGCGCAGATGCAGTTCTCTGCAATCCCGTTGAACCTGCTGAACCTGAAGCCCGCGCACAAGGCTGCCTATGTGGACTCCGGCAACTTCGCCATGCTGGCCCGCAAAGAAGCTTCTCGCTATGGCAACGTGATCTGCGCGGCCACCAGCGAGGCGACCAACTTCGACCGCATCCCTGCCTTCGATCCGCAAGCACTGGATGCCGACACGTCATACGTGCACATCACCAGCAACAACACCATTTTCGGTACCCGCTGGCACCAGTTCCCCAATACCGGCAGCATCCCGCTGGTGGCGGACATGACCTCCGAACTGCTGTCACGCAAGCTCGACTACAACCAGTTCGGCGTGATCTTCGCCGGTCTGCAGAAGAACCTTGGTCCAGCCGGCATGGCACTGGTGCTGGTCCGCGAGGATCTTCTCGGCCACGCGCTGCCGTACACGCCTTCGCTGCTCGACTACTCCGTGTATGCGAAGAACCATTCGCTCTACAACACTAACAACACCTTCGCCATCTACATGATGATGCTGGTGCTGGAATGGCTGAAAGAACAAGGCGGTGTGGATGCCATCCAGGTTCAGAACGAGAAGAAAGCCAAGCTGATCTATGATGCCATCGACAGCACCGACTTCTATATCGGCTCTGCCCACAAGGATCACCGCTCAATAATGAACGTGACCTTCAACATCGCCAAGCCCGAGCTGACCGACACCTTCGTCAGCGAAGCCAACAAGCAGGGACTGTATGCACTGAAGGGCCACCGCCTGGTCGGCGGCATCCGCGCCTCCATCTACAACGCGATGCCGGTGGAAGGCTGCCAGAAGCTGGTGGACTTCATGAAGGACTTCGAGAAGCGTAACGGCTGATCCGTACACCCTGTGGGAGCGGGCCTGCCCGCGATTGACTGCGTGTTATGCCCCATCGCGGGCAAGGCCCGCTCCCACAGGTCTTAGAACAGCCTTTCGATTACAATGGCGCCCATGAGCGCTTTCCGCAAAATCATCCACGCCGACTGTGATTGCTTTTACGCATCCATCGAAACCCGCGACAACCCCGCGCTGGTCGGTGCGCCCGTAGCCGTCGGCGGCAGCCCGCAACAGCGCGGCGTCGTCGCCACCTGCAACTACGAGGCCCGCAAGTTCGGCATTCATTCCGCCATGCCGATGGCAACCGCCCTGCGGCAATGCCCGCAATTGATCGTGATCTTTCCGCGCATGGACAAGTATCGCGAGGCCTCCGCTGCCGTGCATACCATCTTTCGTGATTACACCGCGCTGATTGAGCCGCTCTCTCTTGATGAGGCTTATCTTGACGTCACTCATGCCACGGCCTGTCACGGCAGCGCCACCTTGATTGCGCAGGAGATCCGCCGCCGAGTCCGCGAGGAGGTTGGCATTACCTTGTCGGCTGGCATCGCTCCCAACAAGTTCATCGCCAAGGTAGCCAGCGACTGGAACAAGCCGGACGGCCAGTTTGTTGTCAAACCTGATGAGGTAGACGCCTTCGTCAGGGCTCTACCCGTGAAGAAACTCTTTGGCGTCGGCAAGGTCACGGCCGGACGTCTGCATGCTCTGGGCATTCAGACCTGCGACGACCTGCGCGAGCTGAGCGAGTTGGACCTCGTCGCGCAGTTTGGCAGCTTTGGCTCCGGCCTCTACCGGCTGTGCCGGGGCATCGACGAGCGCGAGGTGTCGACGGATCGAACCCGCAAATCCCTCAGCGTCGAGAACACCTATGTCACCGATCTGCCGTCGTTGGACGCGTGTCTGGGGTGCCTGCCGGAGCTGCATGAGCAACTGCTGCAGCGGCTGCGCCGGGTCGAGGACGAATACCGTATCAGTAAGAAATACATGAAGATCAAGTTTGAAGACTTCGTCACCACCACGGTGGAAGCCATTTCCTGTGAAACCGACCTGCAGGGCTACATCGCCCTGTGCACAGAGGGCTATGCACGCGGCAATCGTCCGGTGCGCCTGCTGGGGCTGGGAGTCAAACTGGAACCCATCGGTTCCTCGTCGGCGACGGAGGCTTTCACGAACAATCCTCGCAGCCGCCAGTTGCCATTGCGCCTGGAGCAGAACTGAGAGGACACAGGTGCCAAGCCTGGCAAAATCGGCTATGGTGCCCTGCACATATACACCTGTATGAACCCCGGACAATTACCGCATGTCAGCCGAAAAAAAACCTCTCCCCGGTATTTCCAACTACATCACCGCCGAGGGCGAGAAGCGCCTACGTGACGAGCTGAACTATCTGTGGAAGGTAGAGCGCCCGACGGTCGCGCAGTCTGTCAGTGATGCTGCCGCGCTGGGGGATCGTTCGGAGAATGCAGAGTACATCTACGGCAAGAAACGCCTGCGCGAGATCGACAGGCGCGTCCGGCATTTGAGCAAGCGTCTCGAAGTATTGACGATCGTCGACAAACCTCCTGCGGATACCAGCCGCATCTACTTCGGCGCCTATTTGCGCGTCGAAGATGATGACGGGGCAGAGCATCACTATCGACTTGTGGGCAGAGACGAAATTGGGGATCAACCCGGTTACATCAGCGTGGACGCCCCTCTGGGCAGGGCGCTGCTCGGCAAACCTGCGGGCAGCGAGGTGGAGATATCCACGCCCGGCGGATTGCGCAGCTGGTATGTGCTGGACGTTAAATACGCGGGCAACTCGTGAGACACGCCACCATTCTCGCCATTGATGAGGCACTCGCCTCCAGCATCACCATTCCACTGGAGATGCTGCACGCGGCCGACGTCATCACACGCATTCGCAACAAACGCGCGGAACGACGCAGCTTCGTGGTCGCCAGCCACGACGGCGCGCCCGTGATCATGAGCGGCGGCATCGGTATTCATCCCTCCGCCAGCATCACCGACATCATCCGTACCGATCTGATTTTCGTGCCGGCCTTGTGGGGCAATCCCAACACCATCGTCAGAAGACACCCATCAATTACCGCGTGGCTGGCCGCTCAGCACGCGCAAGGGGCGACCATTTGCAGCGTGGGTACCGGAAGTTATTTCCTGGCAGAAGCCGGCCTGCTGGACGGACGCAACGCTACCACGCACTGGTATTATTTCGACGACTTCCAGAAGCGCTATCCGCGCGTCAAGTTGCAACGCAAACGCTTCATCACCCACGCCGACCGCCTGTACTGCACGGGCAGCGTCAACGCGGTGCGCGATGTGATGCTGCACTTCGTGGAGATGCTGTTCACTGCCGAGGCAGCGGATGAAGTCGCGCACCACTTCACGCACGAATTGAAACGCTCCTATGAGTCGATGCTGCTGGCGAGCGAGGAAAAGAACACGCATCACGACGAGCAGATCATCAAGATTCAGGAATGGCTGCAGAAAAATTATCAGCGCGATGTGCAACTGCAGGAGTTGGCGAAGCGCTTCGATATCAGCGTGCGCTCTTTCAATCGTCGCTTCCGGCACGCTGCTGGCAAGACGCCTCTGCAGTACCTGCAGGAAGTGCGGCTGGAGCAGGCCAAGGCTCTGTTGAAGCTCAGCAATCTGAGTATCGCGGAAATCGCGTTCGCGGTGGGCTATCAGGACACGAGCTATTTCTCGTCGCTGTTCAAGCGCATCAATACCATCACGCCCAACGAGTACAGGCACCTGGTGCGCAACAAGCTCTTCAATGTTGAATCGGGTTGACTGTGGGAGCCTCTTTTGTGGGAGCCTGCCTGCAGGCTCCCACAGTCAGTGGGTCGTCAGGGTTTTTGGAACTTTTCCTTCCACTCAATATATGGCATGCCGTAGACAATCTCCCGCGCCTGATCGTAGTCGACCTCAAGCCCCTTCTCCTGCGCCGCCGCTGTATACCATTTCGCGAGACAGTTGCGGCAGAAGCCGGCGAGGTTCATGAGGTCGATGTTCTGCACATCCTTGTTGTCGTCGAGATGCTGCAGCAGGCGCCGAAACGCCGCTGCCTCGAGTTCAGTTCTGTCCTGCTGACTTAGTGCCATGAAAAGTTTCCAAAAGTGTAATTGGCGGGTTATGCCACGCGCGTAACGAGCTCTTCATCGTCCTGGTCCAAGTCGTCCGTATCGTCCTCAGCGGTCTCTGGGAGCACAGCAAAATTCTCTGCGTCAAGGGTACTCTTGCGCGGGTTACGGCCCAGTGATTTCAACTTTCGCTCCGCAGCATTGAAGGCATCGCGGACGGCAACATAAATATCTTCATGCGCCGCTCTGTCGTGCTGATCCTGTTTGACGATGACCTCTTTACCAGAAGTATGGATCTCAAGGGTGACACTGAACACTTTACCTTTCTGATGATTATTGTGCGGAGAATCCAGCACGACGCGACCACCGATGATGTCGTTGCTGAAGCGTTGTAATTTCTCGATGCGCTTGGCAACTTTCTCTGACAAGGCGGTTGATTGATCAATATTGTGATAAACAACTTGGAATGCATTAGGCATAAACTATGGTCTCCTTGTTATCGTGATTCGTTGATTTATATTCTCTCTATTTCTATGTGGGCCCTCCTCTGTTGATTTAAAGTGCTGGTCAAACCTTTCTATCAGTAACCTCTGAAGCTGTCTGCAAGATGACCAATCGACAGCGCATAATTATTGGCGCAGTTGTAACTCAGAATGGTGCGGAAATTCCCGTAGGTCAGAAACGCCCTGCCCCCTTCGCCATCGGGCAGCACGATCGACGCGAGCAGATCGTTGGTCGGCAGGTCCGACCCATCGGCACGGCGCACGCCAATTTCCTGCCACTGCTGCAACGGCAACTGTACGGTGTGGTTACGCAATACGCTGCATGAATAATCAGTTGGCGGCTGTCGCCACTGCTCGGCACGTGCGTGATAATCAGCAGGCAGTTTCACTTCGCGCCCCCAGGTTTGAGCATCGTCCCAGTTTGCGGCCTTCAGATATTGCGCGATGGAGGCGAACACATCGGCCTTGCTGTTCCAGATGTCGCGTTTACCGTCGCCGTCGAAGTCCTGTGCATACTGCAGAAAACTCGACGGCATGAATTGACTCTGCCCCATCGCACCAGCCCACGACCCTTTCATGTCCGCGTGGGTGATGTGGCCCTCGTTCAAAATCTGCAGCGCGCTGAGCAATTCGCGACGAAAATACGTGGCACGGCGCGGGTCGTATGCGAGCGTGACCAGCGCACGAATCACATCGGTGCCGCCGGTAAAGCTGCCGAAGTTCGTCTCCACGCCCCAGAACGCGACGATGAAACGCGGGTCCACGCCGTACTGTTCGCCGACGCGAGTCAGCAGTTCACGATTTTCGCGCAGACGCGCACGCCCCGTGTCGATACGCCAGGGCGTCACACGTTTGACGAGATATTCCTCGAAGGTTTCTTTGAATTCTGCCTGATTGCGGTCGTTGTCAATGACCTGGGGGATGGGGGTAACGGAGCTCAGCGCCTGCTCGATGATTTCCTCACGTACACCCTGCTCTCTGGCCTCGACGATCAAGGCAGCCAGCCATTCCTGAAAGTCGATCTGCGGCTCCTGAGCATATCCCCTGACCACAAACGTCAGGGCAAGGAGCGCCAGCAGAGTCGAGCGTGTAGCGAGTCGTGCGGTGTGCATTCAATCTCCTTCCTACTGCTTACGATTCAAGACTACCCCAATAAAAAAGTTTTGTCTAAGGGTGTTTTGTCGCTTTTTCGCGGCAGAGAACGAGCGCAAATGTGGCCGAAATCAGGCACTTCCTTCGATCATTTGCTGATAGACAAAGGCATGCAGAAACAAGCGAACGTCTTCGGAAATAGATTGAAATTCAACACCATAAACGGCGTGATCGCTTGCCTGCACTGAGCCTGTCTGTGACGCCGATCCCGCAACCCTGGCCCGCACCACACCCGGCAGGCTCACGGTTCTTTCGATGTCACTAAGCCGGAACAAGCCTTCCACTGAAATATGATCACCAACCTTCACGCCGTCAGCATTCGCTTCCAGACGCGCACCGGTTGGACTGATATCGAGCAGTCTCGCCGACTTTTCGCCGGAGCGGGGAATTTCCGAGAAATTCGTAATGCTGACGTCCATAGATACGGTAATGCGTGGCGAACAGCGAATTCTGTTCGTACTGATCGTATCCGGGTAAGTGAGATGCAGATAAGGGTAGGGAGTGGAACAGAGCACCTCCACATGAGAGGTAAAAGCCATCGCTGCACTGCTCGTCATTGCCCGTGCAATCACGCGCTGGCCATTGCGAATACGCAGCAGATGCCCATCCATTACGGGATGGGTCACCAGAATGCTGCGCCCCTCCAAGTGCCCTATCAAGCGCGAGGGATAGCGTTCGCGGGAATCGTCAATGAACTGCAATTGAAT
>JAUSMU010000164.1 GCA_030645995.1 Gammaproteobacteria bacterium
ACTTTCTGCAGGAAGGCGGAGACATCGTTCTTGCCAGCGACGGTAGCGGCGGTGCTTTTTTGGACGACCGTGTTGTTGACGACTGCCTTGTCGGAAACGTTGGTACCTGTCAGAGCACCGGTCATGGCCAGCACTTTGGAGATGAGGCCCTTTTTTGAGGAGTCATTCTTGGAGTCGGACATAGCGGCGGCTCAACACTGAAATTCAGGGAATGCCGCGCGTTTTGCGGGCAGGTGCTGCGCGGGAGAATAGACTGATCTGTCTGAAGAATACAAGAAGCCCCACTGGTGCGGACGGAGAGACTCGAACTCTCACACCTTGCGGCGCTGGAACCTAAATCCAGTGCGTCTACCAATTCCGCCACATCCGCGATGTGGGGCTGCCTTGAAGGGTGGGCATTATACCCGGGACGGCTCACAAGCCAACCGTTAATTCAGGGTTTAAAGCGATATCGAAGGCGACTAGCGAGCCGGAGCCCCGCCCTGTACTGACTCAATGGTCGTCTGCAATCGGCTCAGGGCCTGATTGACCTGCAGACGATAAGCATCGATCGACTCGACAGCTTCCTCGACATTGGCCATGCGATCCTGCAGCCCGACCAGCGTACTGTCGCCATTGTTCAGACTCGCGCGGATGTTGGCCATGTCCTGCGCCACGTTCTGGACGCTCTGCATACTGGTGTTCAAGCGCGCAATGGCCTGATTCGCTTCATCCAGAGCTGTGCTGACTCGGTTCACACCGACCTGGGCTTCCTGCGCCTGTGCCGCATTGCGGGCCAGCAGTTCGCTGAGAGTATCGGTAGTCTCGGTGTGGCCTTTGCTCTCATCCTGCAGCACCGCGAGCTTGCCAGTCAGCTCATTGACGGTTTGATTGCTGGCATTGCGCGCGGCCCACAGCTTGTCGATTTCGGAGAAGTTGAAATCCAGACGCTCGATGACATTGGCCGTGGTTTCCTCGGCGGAGTTGCCGACCAGCGCCAACCTGCTCTCAAGGTCTTCAATCCTGCGATTGGACTGCTCCAGCGTCGCCAGATTCTGGGTATACACCTGGTAACCAAGCGCGCCACCAGCTCCGATGGCCAGCGTCAACAGACCCAACATGATGCGTACCGGCCAGGTGCTGACCTTGATGACTTCGCCATAACGCACAGGCTGCACGATGTCGGGCTGCTTGCGCGCACCCTGACGGTGAACGACTTCATCCCGGGCGGGAATCATCGAAGGGATATCAAGTAAATCGTCGTTGTCTCTCATGGCGGCATTATCCCGTAATTCGATCACCAAGGTCTACAGCGGCGTTGAGCCACCGCCACCTTCCTTGAATTGCCCTGCGGAGTGCTTTATTCTCGCCCCACACTTAATGCGCGGAATCTTAGCCACAGGCGCAAAAAAAGCAAGAATCACAACGACTACCCAACCGAGGTCACCATGAAATTAACACTTCCCGCTCTCCCCTACGCAGCCGACGCGCTCGAACCCCACATGTCTGCACAGACCTTCAGCTTCCACCACGGCAAACACCACAATGCCTATGTGGTAAAAGGCAATGAACTGCTCGCCGATGCAGGCATCACCGCTGACACGCTTGAAGATCTGGTGAAGGCCTCACACAAAGTGGGCGGCCCGCTCTTCAACAACGTCGGCCAGTGCTACAACCACGAGTTCTTCTGGAAGAGCATGAAGCCGAAAGGCGGCGGTGCAGCAACTGGCGCGATTGCAGCGAAGATCGATGCTGACTTCGGCAGCTACGACAACTTCAAGAAGGAGTTTGTGAATGGCGGCATCGGCCAGTTCGGCAGCGGCTGGGTCTGGCTGGTGCTGGACGGCGGCAAACTGAAGATCGCCAAATCTGCCAACGCCGAGACTCCGCTGACCAGCGGCGCCACCCCGATTCTGGTGTGTGACGTGTGGGAACACGCCTACTACCTCGACTTCCAGAACCGTCGCCCCGACTTCCTCGCCAGCTTCCTGGACAACCTGGTGAACTGGGACTTCGCGAACGCGAATCTCGCAGGCTAAGCACCAACTCTGTGGGAGCTTGCCTGCAAGCGATTCAAAAGAAGGGCCGGAGTGACGCAGCGCATGCTGTGTGGCTCCGGCTCTTCTCGTTTGGGGTGATTGCTACTACAACAGTTCTCGCGTTTGCCCAGCAGATTGCTCGCGATCCGCCATGAAGTCATCGGAGGCACCATCGTCCTCGAACCAGCTGTCCCAAACCTCTCCTGCAGGTGCAATCAACCGTGATCGCCCCAGCACGAGAATATCAACTTGCTTTACATCGTCCGGCAAGGCGACCGCTTGGGGTAGACGGATCGTCTGACCTTTGCTGCAATTTAAAACCTTAACTCTTTGAGTTCTGGCCATTCTGGACTTCCTCCATTCGCACCACCTCATGGGAGATGCCATCAGTATGCTGATATCAAATGAGCATTGCTTGATGTCAATGCAGCTCAAACCTGGATAGTGACGGGGCAAGGCGCTGTCAGAAACCGTGAAATAACTGTGCAAATGAACAAATCACAATTTCGTCTGGTGCAGTCGGTGCCCAGCTCTAAGGCAGTCAACTGGTTTCAATTTGTAACCGGTTAGAATTGCTCGCTGCAGACGGCAAGAAGCAGCTGACTGGGTGAAATTACTGAGGCTAGTAAAAAGAGACTGGTCGCCGAGAGATATCAGCTGGTGACAATTTGTCACCAGCTGAAAATGCTGGCATCCGATAATTGCTGAAGAATCAAGATCAACGATGGCCACACTGATCAATGCGAGTTCTTATAGAGCTGGTGTTCTTCCGTAGAGCTACAACACCAGCAAATACTTCCATTTGATCTGCCCGGAAATTCTGGATGGTTGGGACGTTTCTCTCACATCAATGGTGTGGGGAGGCTTAAACTCATCGAATTCGATGACATTAGGCCGACATCAATCCGCATTCTCCTTGCCCTGCTCCTCGGCACGCCGCTCCACCCAATAGTCCGCCCCCTTGATATTCAGCGCCTCCGGATTGAACTGCGGATCGATACCCCGCGCCTTCTGCTCCTCATAGTCTTTCAGGCAGATGAACGCGGGCTTCTGCATCATCAGAATCGCGACGATGTTGAGCCAGGCCATCAGCCCTACCCCGATGTCACCGAGCCCCCAGGCCAGTTCGGCCGTCTTCACGGTGCCGTAGACCACTGCACCGATGATGCCGACGCGCAGCACCTGGGTCATCCAGGGTCTGTCGATGAAGCGGTTGATGTAACTGATGTTGGTCTCGGCAATGTAGTAATAAGCCACGATGGTGGTGAACGCGAAGAAGAACAGCGCCAGCGCGACGAAGATGTTGCCGAACCCGGGCATCAGGTTTTCCATCGCCGTCTGCACATAACCGGCTCCCGCGCCGACTCCCGCAACACCCGTGTACATCACTTCCCCCGTCGGACCCTCGACGTTATAGAGCCCCGTGATCAGCAGCATGAAGCCCGTGGCGGTGCAGATAAACAGCGTGTCCACATATACCGAGAAGGCCTGCACCAGTCCCTGCTTGGCCGGGTGA
>JAUSMU010000188.1 GCA_030645995.1 Gammaproteobacteria bacterium
CCGACATGCGCGGCTAGCGCATCGATGGCTGCATGAAAAGATGAAGGGCTGGCGTTGTAGCTGTCATCGATCAACACCGCGCCACCAATGCCGGCAAGAATATTCATGCGACCAGGCACTGCCTTGACACGCTCCAGTCCAGCCTTCACCTCTTCCAGCGAGCAACCTGCGGCCATGCTGGCTGCTGCGGCAGCGGCGGCGTTCACAACATTGTGCAAACCAAGCAGGGAAAGAGAAACGGAGATCGATCCAGCAGGTGTTTGCAGAGTAAAAACGGAGCCTGCCGCTGCAGAGCTGCGTATCCCCGTAGCAAAGCAGTCCGCAGTGGCCTGGTTCATGCCAAAGGTCACCACGCGACGACCCGCTGCACGATCTATCCACGCCTGTAGATTGGCATCGTCTGCGTTCAGCACGACGACGCCATCGGCAGGCAGACCGTCGATAATCTCGCCCTTGGTGCTGACGACGCCCTGCAGGTCACCGAAACCTTCGATATGCGTCGCTGCGGCATTGGTAATTACGGCAACCTGCGGCATAACCATCTTAACTGTATAGGCAATCTCGCCAGGGCCACTGGCTCCCAACTCGATCACTGCACGCTCGTGAGCCGCGTCGAGCTCCAGCAGTGTGAGAGGCACGCCTACATGATTATTGAAGTTGGCTTTCGTGATCAGCACCGGATGACTGACACCCAGAATGCAGCCGATCATTTCTTTTACCGTGGTCTTGCCCTGACTGCCCGTTACCGCGATGACTCTCGCCTGCGACTGCAGCCGATTCAGACGGGCGATCTCGCCGAGCGCTACCGTGGTGTCTGCGACCCTCAACTGCGGCTTGCCACCTTCGACAATCTCATTCACGACAGCGCCGCAGGCCCCATTTTCAAATGCCTGCCTGGTAAACTCATTGCCATCGAAGCTCTCACCGACAAGCGCCACGTATAAATCACCCGCGCACAGAGTTCTGGTGTCTGTCGACACGCGCTGAAAGCTCACGTCAGGGCCACTTGGCTGCCCTTTCATGACGTTGTTCAGTGCCGAGAGAGTCATGCTCTTGATCACAGGATTACCTGTCCGCCTGTTGAATGGAATGAATGCGAACCTGCAACGCGAGACGCGCCTGCGCGACATCGCTGAAAACCATTTTCTTGCCGTTCACATCCTGATAATTTTCGTGGCCCTTGCCGGCAATCAGGACAACGTCGCCGGGTGCTGCGCTGCTGATAGCCAGAGAGATGGCCTTGGCACGATCGCGCTCCACAACCAGTCGCGAGCAGTCTTCGATACCCAACAGAATCTGCCGGATGATGTCATCTGCACATTCGGTACGAGGATTGTCATCGGTAACAATCAACTGATCGGCGTGCTGCTCGGCCGCCTCTGCCATCATGGGACGCTTGCCCTGGTCGCGATTGCCACCGCAGCCGAACACACACCAGATCCTGCCGCTGAAATGTTCGCGTAGCGCGACAAGGGCGCTGCGCAAGGCGTCAGGTGTGTGGGCATAGTCAACCACCGCCGTAATGTCGGCGCTGTCTCCGACAATCTCCATGCGCCCAGTTACAGGCTGCAGGCGCGATAATCGATCCAGCAAGGTGTCAAGCTTGAAGTCGCTGCGATTGGATTCGGTTGCAATAAGCGTGGTCAGCACAGCCAGCAGATTGCTGAAATTGAAACGACCCAGCAGACGACCGGACATTGCGCCATCACCGAATGGCGTTCGCACCAGCGCCCTGTAGCCGGTACGCAGCAAATCCAGTTGCAAGGCGTGCACATCGGCATGGGGGCTGGTGACACTGAAGGTCAAAGTTTTCACCGTCGGAGCGATGCAATTCAGAATTGCCGAAGCGTGGGGGTCATCCACATTCACGACCGCACTGCTGAGACTCTCGGTCATGAACAAACGGGCCTTGGTCTCTGCGTACTCCTCCATGCTGCCGTGATAATCAAGATGATCGCGGGTGAGATTAGTGAACACAGCCACATCGAAACGTACACCGTTCACGCGATTCTGGTGCAAGCCCTGAGAAGACACTTCCATCGCCACCGTATCGGCACCCTGCGAACGCATTTCCGCCAGTACGGATTGCAAGAATACTGGATCAGGAGTGGTGTACCCTGACTCCTGAAGATCGCCATAGAGTCCATAACCGATGGTGCCAATTACACCGCATTTGCGCTGCATGGAAGTCAGCGTCTGCGCGATGAACTGGGTGCAACTGGTCTTGCCGTTGGTGCCAGTGACGCCGATCATCGTCATCGCAGCACTTGGTTCATCGTAGAACCGCGCCGCAATTTCGCCGGTTCTGGCAGAAAGATCGTCAACGGCCATCACGATGACACCGCGTCGTACAGTGACACCACGCCAGGGGCCTCCAGCATGAGCGACAACAGCCACCGCACCGTGATCGATGGCCAGATCAATATAATCGCGAGCATCATGATTTTTACCGAAACAGGCCATGAACAGATCGCCCGGCTTCACTAGTCGACTGTCCAGTTGCACACCGCTGACCTGAACGTCGAACTCGGGCGGCAGGTCCTGATCGAAGTCTGCAATGCCGTTGAGTAGTTGTTCAAGCGAGGTCTTGTACACGATTCGTTCCGCTGTATTCATGGTGTCGCCGCCGTTACAGAGCGCTCAGGTTCAAAACTTCCGAATCATTGATCTTGTCAGGCGGCACGTTGAGAATGCGCATTGCACCACCAGCTATTTTTGCGAACAGCGGCGCCGCTACTTGACTGCCGTAATGCTCACTGCCCCCGGGCTCATTCATCACAATGACGATTACCACTTTGGGATCACTGGCAGGTGCATAGCCCACAAACAGAGAGTTATAAACGCTGTCCTCGTAGCCAGATGCACCCACTACGTGTGCAGTTCCGGTTTTGCCAGCGACGCTGTAAAAAGGAATGTTGGCGGCTGTAGCACCACCGCCACGCTCCTTGTCGACGACGGTCTCCAGCGCAGCCATGACCTGATGCGCCACGGTCTCGCTGATTACCTGCTCCTTCGACAGGGAGTCCAGTTGTTGTGAATTGAGTTTGAGAAGCGACACCGGCTTGCGCAGACCACCGTCCGCAATGGTGGTGTAGGCCTGCGCCAACTGCAGCGCGGATACCGAAAAACCGTAGCCATAGGACAATGTTGCAGTTTCAATGTCGTGCCAGATGCGATGATTGGGAAGCACACCGCCACGCTCACCTGGAAAACCAGTGCCCGTGTCCACACCAAATCCCACCTTCACCAGCATGTTGCGCAACTGTTCATGACCAATTGCCAACGCAAGTTTGGAAGCTCCTACGTTGCTGGACTTGGTGATAACGCCCTGCACGGTGAGTATGCCGTGGTTGATGTCTCTGGTGGTGGCGTCAGTAACCCAGTCTCTGCCGATACGAATCCGTCCTGGGTTAGTGTCGACCAGCGTTTCGGGAGTGAACAAGCCGGATTCGAGCACGGCAGCGATGGTGAAGGCTTTGGCAGTAGAACCCGGTTCGATCAGATCGGTGACGGCGCGATTACGCAAGGCGCTGAAGTCCGTGATAGAGCCACGGTTGTTCGGGTTGTAGGAGGGTTGATTGGCCATTGCCAGCACTTCCCCTGTTGCTACATCCATCACCACGACCGAGGCTGACCTGGCGCCTCTGAGCACGGTCTCCGCCTTCAGCTCCTTATAGGCAAGATTCTGAATGCGGAAGTCGAGACTCAACTCGACGTCTTTTCCTGGCTGCGCGGTCTGGATCGTATCCAGCTCCTTGATGACACGCCCGCGACGGTCCTTCATGACTTGCTGACGACCCGGAACACCTTGCAGCCAGGTATCGTAGGCAAGTTCCAGCCCTTCCTGCCCCTGATCGTCCACGTCAGTGAAACCCACCACATGTGCGGCGATTTCGCCTTGCGGGTAGTAGCGCTGATATTCCTGGCGGGCATAAACCCCCTGAATACGCAGTGCCAACACGCGATCGGCTTCCGCCGGCGGCATGCGACGCTTCACAAACAGGAAATCCTTCTCGGCATTCGCAGTGATGCTGGTGGCCAACGTTTGCGGCTCCAACTGCAACTCAGCGGCCAGCAGCTCGATGTCACGCAGCTCCTGCGACAACTCCTTCGGGTTCACCCAGATGGACTTCACGGGAGTGCTGACCGCCAGCGGTTCGCCATTGCGATCAGTGATAATGCCGCGATGAGCGGACAACGGTTCGGTACGGATGGTGCGCGCATCCCCCTGCCCCTGCAAAAAGTCTTTATCCAGCACATGCAGGGTAGTGAGCTTCCATAACACGGCGACCACGCATAGCACCATGACCGCAAAGATCAGGTAGAGGCGCCAGGTCAGTGGCTTGTAATCCGCATCTCTGTCATTCATAGCGCACCATGACTATCTCGGCAAACTCCGGCACTTTCATCTGCAGTTCGTCGATGGCTTTGCGTTCGACCCGCGCTTCGAGACTGAAGGTGCTCTGCTCAATCAACAATTGCCCCCATTGAACTTGCAGCTCATTGCGCTGATTCTTGAGTTGCTGGACTTCGTTGAGGAGGTAGCGATTCTTGAACGTGGTGTAGACAACCGCGACTCCGGTTGCCAGAAGGATGAAGAGCAGAAGCAGAATAAATTGCGTTCGCGCGGAGAATATTGCCGCCCAGGAGAACACTGCTTGTTCGCCCTGGCGCACCTTGACGCCGCTACGTCCCTCATTCTTCTTGTCTGTCTGTATGCTCATGATCAGGGCATCTTCTTGGTGATCTGGTTGCAGGCGTTCAATTACGAAATATTTTTCAGGAAATCTTCTCAGCCACCCGCATGATGGCGCTGCGTGAGCGAGGATTCAGACTCACCTCCTCGTCATCCGCCTTTACAGGTTTGCCGATCTTCTTCAGGCGCGGATTGAGGTCCGCGTACTGCACCGGCACTCCAGCCGGATAGTCATCACCCTTGGCCTGCTTGCTGATGAACTGCTTCACAATGCGGTCCTCCAGCGAGTGAAAACTGATGACGACCAGCCTCCCTCCTACACACAAAACATCGAGAGCTTGCTGCAGAACACTCTGCAGATCCTCGAGCTCGCGATTGATGTGTATGCGAATTCCCTGGAAGGCCCGGGTTGCTGGATGCTTGTGCTTTTCCCAGGCAGGGTTGGCCTGTTTGATGATCTCGGCGAGTTGCAGCGTCGTGGCAATCGGCTGAAGCTTGCGCTGCTCGACTACCGCACGCGCCATGCGACGAGAGAAGCGCTCCTCTCCGAAGCGATAGATGACGTCGGCAATTTCCTGCTCGGATGCAGACGCCAGCCACTGGGCGGCACTCTGCCCCTCATCCGGATTCATGCGCATATCCAACGGTCCATCCTGACTGAAACTGAAGCCCCGTTGCGCCTCGTCCAGCTGCGGCGAGGACACCCCCAAATCCAGCAAAACCCCACTCACCTTGCCCGTCAATCCCGCCGCCGCCACCAACTCCGCCAGCCGGGAGAACGAGCCTTGCACCACCTCGAACCGCGCATCAGCTCCCAGCTCGGCGCGCGCGACCTGAATAGCCTCCGGATCCTTGTCTATCGCCAGGAGTCGGCCTTGTGGCTGCAACCCCTGCAATATTCGTCGCGAATGACCACCGCGTCCGAATGTGCCATCGACATAAAACCCGGTATCGTTCACCAGCAACGCAGCTACTGCAGCTTCCAACAGAACCGTCTCGTGCTGCGGTCGTTCTGACATCGATTTTTCCACCAGGGTTTACCAACAGAAGATTGCTTACGCGTGTGTCGCGCCTTGTATCGCCAAGCCGAGCTGGAGTTGCCTACTTGGAGCCGTCAACCAGCAGCTCTTTACAGAGAGAGAGACTGCAGCTCTGCCGGCAACTCGCCCCCCACAGTCTGCTGCGACATCCAGAGCGTCCTTTGCTCGTCCCAGTTCGCCTCACTCCAAAGCTCAAGCTTCTTGCCCTGACCAACCAGTGCGACCTGCTTGTCCAATTCCGCGTGAGCGCGCAGCACCTGAGGCAGCAACACTCGCCCACTGCCATCCAGCTCCAGGTCCGTCGCATAACCGATCATCATGCGCTGAAACCTTCTGGTGTCCGGATTGAAGCTAGAGAGCCCTTCAATCTTCTTCTGAATCTCCTCCCACACATCAATGGGGTACAGCAGGAGGCACTTGGCCATGGGATCGATTGTGGCTACCAGACGTCCGGCAAATTCACTCACCAATTGGTCTCGATAGCGCGACGGCATAGCCAGCCGCCCCTTCGAATCCAGACTGATTGTGTTGACGCCTCTGAACACCTGCCGATCCTCCGTTGCTCACCGTGTCTGTTGTGGGACAGCTCACTCTAAATTTCCCACTTTTCTACAGAATCTTCCACCTTTTCCCACTCTTCGACACTCTAACATACGAATTCCAATCCGCAAGGGGAATTTGCCGTTTTTGACGACAGTCCAGTGCAAAAATGCGTATATAAATCGGGAGGTTACGAGAAAAAGAGAAGACAAGACCACGAAGGTTGAAGACGAAATTCAGCAATATCAAAACGCTAAACAAAACTATTAAAGTAGTTTGTTAAGAGTTTGCGGGATGTGATGATTTTTGGAGAAGGATAAAACGAGGAAAAACTGAGTCAGCCTGTAAGCCGGGTTCTGTCTAGGACAGTCATTCATCTGGGACCTGCATCACTGCAGGCCTCGAGCAACCTACCCGAATCCAGTGCGAGCCGCACCGTAGGATCCCTATTTGGTCTTGCTCCGAACGGGGTTTGCCGTGCCACGCACTGTTACCAGGCGCGCGGTGCGCTCTTACCGCACCCTTTCACCCTTACCGCCCGATTTGCATCGGGGTTGGCGGTCTGCTCTCTGCTGCACTTTCCGTAGGCTCTCGCCTCCCAGGCGTTACCTGGCGTTCTGCTCTGTGGAGCCCGGACTTTCCTCCACCTGGTACCTCATTGGTCGCTTGCGCGATTCATGAAGAATTCCTGGCAGCGACTGTCCAGCTGACTCGGGGCGCAGGTTAAGCCAGCTCATCTTTTTATACAAGCACTTTGTGGGTGACTGGGACGCTCCCCCGCCAGCCTTGGCACCCCCGCTGTCAATGGAAAAACCGCTGTGGCACACTGATTCAAACACTAAAGCAGGATACCGACACCAAACCGCATGAGCACGCCGAGCATTTCCAAAAAACCTCTGAGCACACTGAGCCGATTGATTGTCGGCATCATCACGCTCTGTCTCCTTGTCGGCGCCCTGCTGTCTTTCTTTACAGGCTCTCTGCTTGTTCGCATCGCCAATCCATTCCTGGCGCCAGCTGGAGTGGAATTACTCTCTATAGAAGGCTTGCGATTCAGACGCGAAAGTCTCAGCGCGCAGAGCATCACCTTTACCTTCGTCGATGGCGACGGTGCAAGCAGTGCCACAAAAAATAGCACCTTGGAGAACCTGACTGTCACCTTCAGTCCTGGAGAGTTATTGAAAGGCCAGTTAGAAACAATAGAGATTGAAGCTTTGACTCTCAATTTGCCCACAGCACAGACCAGTGCCGAACCGAGCGCAGGCGCTGCAATCAACATGACGCAATGGCTCGCGACCTTGCAGTCCCTCCCTCTGAGGACGCTGAGCATCGAACGCTTGTCAGTAGCGGACAACATCACGGACGCCGCGATCAATGTGTTGCGCAACACACGCGAGGTTGCTACCAGAGTCCGTCATGACGACCTCAGCCTCGATCTGCTAATCAACTGGCATGACAATGAATTTGTCTCCAGCTATTTCATTCCCGAAGATCAGCTGGCGGCACATCACTTCCCCCCGCAAACCATTACAGGCAGCCTGACCATCGCGAGCAATGAGGAGCGCGTGTTCGACGGCGAATTTACCGTCAGCGAAAGCGCGGGGGAAATACGGGCCGACAGCACTGGCACGCTGCAACTGGGGACCGGAGGACGCCTGCTCAGGCGCCTGCAATTACTGCCCGAGACACTGAGCAACCTTGAAGGGTCAGTGTATTTTTCCGGAACTGCACAAGGAAGAACGTTGCCGCCAGACGACCAGACTCTCGCGTTGACGCTGGCACTACTCGCGGGGTCGAGTGTTCAAGCCACAGCACCAACGCCACCTAACGGTAGCGAGACAACCATTCAATGGCATGCCGCCAATGCGCTCACCATTATCGGAGCCTATGCATCACAGGGCACCACCATGACTTTCGAAACGGCTGACCAGAGTGTGCAGGCGACGCTGCAGACCGGCTCGACAACGCATGTCGCGACGCTTGCCATCACGCAGGCATCGGGAGAATGTTCCCTGCCGCTGCGCTGCTCCATTCAGCTTTCTTCTGCGTTGAACCTGCCCACTCTCGCCTATGAGAACTTTGCTCTTGCGGATATCAGCGCCAGCAGCAATATGGCAATCGCATTCGACAACACGACAATTGACGTCAAGCTGGAGCAGGGTTCCCGCATCGGGGCAGCGCGCATCAGTGGGTCTGACTTTAGCCTTGAGCAAGCCAATCTGTTGGTACAGGAATCGCTGACCATCCGCACCGATGAGGTCGGTGAAGCCACGCTGGAAAGTAATGGCGTAGAGCTTTTTCTTCCGGAGATACGCTTGGGTACAAACAGCGGATACCTTGCAGTAAGGGCCAGCGATCTACAGGGCCGCTGGCCATCCCAACCCGACACGCCTCCACAGCTCAGCGCTCAGCTTGATGCGAGATCTTTGGGGAGCGACCAGCTCCCATTCCAGTTTCGCAAACCCGAAATCACTGCCCGGCTGGAACTCAGCAACAACAATCTCAGTGTCAACGGGCGCCTCC
>JAUSMU010000207.1 GCA_030645995.1 Gammaproteobacteria bacterium
CCACATAACCTGCGTGAGGTGGCGAGCGCCTGCATTCATCTTCTGGAGAATCCGGCTGCACCGTTGAGCGACTTGTTGTTGCACATCAAAGGGCCGGATTTTCCGACAGCCGCCGAGATCATTACCCCGCGCGCCGATATCGAGAGTCTCTATGAAACCGGGCGTGGCTCGATCAAGGCGCGGGCGGTGTATCACAGCGAGGGCGGCGACGTGGTGATCACCGCGCTGCCGTATCAGGTGTCCGGCGCCAAGGTATTGGAGCAGATCG
This sequence comes from Gammaproteobacteria bacterium, assembly GCA_030645995.1. GTDB lineage: Bacteria > Pseudomonadota > Gammaproteobacteria > Pseudomonadales > Pseudohongiellaceae > UBA5078. The sequence goes on from JAUSMU010000207.1 coordinate 269, forward strand.
CCGCGCAGATGCAGAAGAAAAAACTGCCGATGGTGGTGGACCTGCGCGATGAATCCGATCACGAGAATCCGACACGTATCGTCATCGTGCCGCGCTCCAATCGTATCGACGCCGACGCGCTGATGTTGCACCTGTTCGCGACCACCGATCTGGAGCGCACCTACCGCGTCAACTTCAATATGATCGGGACCGATGGTCGTCCGCAGGTCAAGGACTTGCGGATGCTGCTGGTGGAGTGGCTGGAGTTCCGCACGGTGACCGTGCGGCGCCGTCTGCAGAACCGCCTCGACCGCATTCTGCAGCGCCTGCATATTCTGGAAGGTTTGCTGACCGCGTTCCTGAATATCGATGAAGTCATTCACATCATCCGCACCGAGGACAAACCCAAGCCGGTGCTGATGGCGCGCTTCGGGCTCTCGGATATTCAGGCCGAAGCGATTCTCGAATTGAAACTGCGTCACCTGGCCAAACTGGAAGAGGTGAAGATCCGCGCCGAACAGAAGGAGCTGGATGCCGAGCGCGAACGTCTGGAGCAGATCCTTGGCTCGGCGGCACGCCTGAAGACACTGATCCGCAAGGAGATCATGCAGGACGCTGAAGATTTCGGCGACGCACGCTGTTCACCACTGGTGCATCGCACCGAAGCGCAGGCCTTCAGCGAGACGGAGCTGATGTCCACCGAGCCGGTCACGGTCGTGCTGTCGACGCGTGGCTGGGCGCGTGCTGGCAAGGGCCACGACCTCGACCCAGAAACGCTGCAGTACAAGTCCGGCGATGGTTTCAAATTCGCGGCAAAAGGGCGCAGTAACCAGAATGCGATATTCATCGATTCGATGGGGCGTACCTATTCGCTGCCCTCGCACACGCTGCCTTCCGCACGGGGGCAGGGCGAGCCGCTGACCGGCAGACTGGCGCCTGAGTCGGGCGCCACCTTCGAGGGCGTGCTGATGGCCGACGATACTCAGCAGGTGTTATTGGCAAGTGATGCTGGTTATGGTTTTGTCGCAAAAGTGGCAGATCTGCAGAGCAAGAACAAATCCGGCAAGAGTGTGTTGAAGTTGCCCGAAGGCAGTCGCGTGCTGACGCCACTGCTGATCAAAGACTATGCCAACGACCTGGTAGTGGCAATCACCAACGAGGGGCGATTGCTGATGTTTGCACTCGCGGAGCTGCCGGAGCTGCCCAGAGGCAAGGGCAACAAGATCATCAGCATCGCTTCTGGTCGCGTCAGTGAGCGGCTCGAGTTCGTGGTCGCATTGTGCGTCCTGGCGCGTAGCGACGTGCTGACGATTCACGCCGGCAAGCGTCATCTGAGCATGAAACCTGCCGATCTGGAGCACTACCGAGGTGAGCGTGGCCGCCGTGGCAACAAGTTGCCAAGGGGTTTCCAGAACGTGGATAGGGTGGAAGTGGTCGAGGCGTAGGATGACCGCGTACGACTGGATCAGAGTTCTGATCCAGTCGTTCTCCCTCGCACAGCACTCTCTTTGTATCGCCCTCTCTCCTCAATGGAATTAGTGTGGTATCTTCCGCCAAAAACCATGGTGGCAAAATGATATCAAAGACCTTGTTTCCAACATCCCGCTGGCCCAGCCTGCTCCCTCTGACGCTGTTGCTGATCGGCGCCGATCTGCAGGCGCAGCAACCCTCCGGGGGCTCTAACGTCACCGCACCGGGCCGTCAAATCGAAGAAGTGATCGTGAGTGCCACGCGGCGCGACCAGAACAGCCAGCGAGTGGGCATCAGCCTGACCGCGCTCGGCCGTAAACAGCTGCAGCGCTCGGTGGCGCGCAGTCTGCCCGATCTCGCCGACAGTCTGCCCAACGTGGAGCTGTTTGATGATTACGGCGGGCACGGCATGCCTGTGTGGGTGATTCGCGGTGTCGGTCTGCAGGACTTCAACGCCAACAACACGCCGACCGCAGCCGTTTATGTCGATGAGGTCTACCAGAGCTCTTCCGTTCAGGGTGGCAGTGGCCTGTTTGATACCGAACGAGTCGAAATTCTGAAGGGGCCGCAGGGCGGGCTGTATGGTCGCAACACCAGTGGTGGTGTGGTCAGGCAACTCACTACGCGGGCGAGTCTGCAGCAACAGGAGGGCTATCTCAGCCTCGGCGTTGGCAGCTGGGACGATCGCGTACTGGAAGGCGCCGCCAATCAACCTCTGAGCGACACGCTTGCCGTACGCATCGCCGGGCGCGTCAATCGCAGCCACGATGCCTGGCAGACCAGCCTTCCCTCGGGGCAGAAGCATGGCGAAAAAGACCTGTGGGATGTGCGCAACTGGTGGTTGCTGCAAACCTCCGAGCGCAGTCGATTGGAATTGAAGCTGTATGGCGGTGAGAACAATTCCGAGCTGCCTCTGGCGCGTTCAGTTGGTCTTTACGAGCCTGATGCCGACTTCTGCGCGGCTGTGCTCGCTGGTCAGCGCGACGACCGGCAGTGCCTGAACTATGCGGGGTTGGTAGCGGCACTCACCGGAGGCGCGGCCAGCCCGTCTCCCTCCGTGCAGAAGCGCGATGGTTCCACCTCGCTGTCGAGCACGCTGAATCGCCTCGACAATAGTCATGCCGGGGCGACCGCGCTGTTCACTGCAGACACCACCTGGGCCGCAATCGGTTCTCCGCAGTTGCAATCGGTGAGCAATGTCGAGCGCTTCGACTACGGTCTGGCCTTCGACTATGACGGCAGCGCTGCCGAGCTTGGCCATCAGATCACCGCGAGCGCCATCCGCTCCGCGTCGCAGGAATTGCGACTCGCATCCACTGCCAGCGGCCCGCTGGGCTGGCAGGTTGGCACTGCGCTCAGCCGCGAGGAGTTCGTGGAGGATCGCCAGTTCCGCCTGCAGGACAATCTTCCGGTTGGCCTCGTGCACGGGCAGCTGGACTACGAGCAGATCACGCGCACACGCGCCGCCTATGCACTGGCCGACTACGCCTGGAGCGATCGGGTTTCACTCAATGGCTCGCTGCGCTACACGAAGGAGTGGAAGACCTATCGCGACGGCAGCGTCCGTGCGCCGGCATTCCCACCGCCCTACGACGTGGTGGTCAGTGATCTGAACGGCGACTATGCGCTCGGCAGCCGCTGGTCCGGGAGCATGGCCTTGAACTGGCAGCATACCGACGACACTCTTCTATATGCCTCGGTTTCCCGTGGCTTCAAGGCAGGTGGCTTCTTCGGCGGTTTCATCTTCGATCGCGCCGAGTTCGCACCCTATAAAGAGGAGACGGTGCTGGCCTACGAGGCGGGCATCAAGACACAGGCACTGGAGGACAGGCTGCGCCTGAATGCAGCGGTGTTCCATTACGATTACCGGGATGTGCAGGGCTTTGCTAATGTGGCGACCGGCCCCGCCGGTGGCGGCACGTCGATCGTACTGGAGCGGCTGACGACGCTGGGCGACGGGACGCACTCCGGTGTCGATCTCGATCTGCTCTGGCTGCCAGTCGAGAACTGGTCCATACAGGCGGCACTGGGGTATCTGGATGCCCGCATCGACAGCGGTGCCGGGACAACTCTCAACATCCTCAAGCAGGAAGTCAGCACGGCCGGCGAACGTCCCTATGCTCCGCATTGGAGCGGATCACTGGCGCTGGGGAATACACATCCGGTATCCAGTCGCTTTGTCGTGCAATCGCAGCTGTCCTGGCACTATCGCAGTGAGTTCTCCGGCACTCTCAGCTCAGCAGTCGACAAGGCGATGAGCACTCTCGATGGTTACGGACTTCTCGATGGTACTGTGACACTGGGCTCCGTGGACGGGCGCTGGAGCATTTCGTTGTGGGGCAGGAACCTGCTCGACAAGGTTTACTCGCCGCGCAAGGTTTATGATTCCCTTGGCAGTTATGTGGATATTATGGGACAACCGCGCTCCTGGGGATTGCAGGCTCGCTACCATTGGTAGGCTTGCGTCATGTTTTAGTGGAATAGCGATAGCACGAGCCGGCCAGTTTGACCGCTCGTGCAGGAATAAAAGTTGTAAATGTAGGAATAAATGTAGGAATAAATGTAGGAAAAATGAATGCGCTCTGAAAATTAATTTGCCCCTCGCTATCGAATGAATCTCCCCGCAATAAATTTTTCATCTGAAAATAGCCAGTAAAAATAGGCATTTTCTGAATTTCAGTGAGCGACACTTGCTCCCATTCGTCATCACACTGTCTCATTTGTCATGCCATCGTATTATGATGGTTCGGTTGAACCATTTTTCAACTCCGCTTCAACCTGATTCAGATCCGGTGACGGATACCTCAGTGCCTTCTGCGTCAGGTGCTCGCCATCGCGACATCCACTGACTGACTTTCAACAGGCTATCCTGCTTGCCTGTGCAGCCGCCCGTGTTGCGACTCGTTCGTAAACTCATCGTCAATTTGACAGCCTGCTCAGGAGCAATTTCATGGAACTGCGAAAAACCCTCACTACCACAACAACCTCTTCCACAACCAATCATCACATCAACCCGCTTGGTGACTTTCAGCTGCTGCCGGGTTTACTGCCGGGCTCTCTTCGTGAGCCCTTGCATGAGCCTCGTCATCAGCCCAACCCCGATGTCGACGCTAGCGAGACTAAGCTGGCAGTTCTGAACCGCACCGTGCGCGATAAACTGGGAGAGGAATACGAACTGAAAGCCTATTACGGTGAAGAAGTGTTGAGTATTCCCGAAGCAACGTTCGATGCTCTCGCCCGTTGCTACATGACCGTCTTCAACGAGAGCTGGGGAGAAAGCTGGACAGAGGCTTCGGCCAAGCGCGAGATCAAGGACAGCCTGCAATGGAACCCGGACCGGATACCGCTGTTGTCACTCTTGTTCAAGGATGCCGACATCATCGGCTTCTGCTGGGTGTTGTTGCTGGACAAGAGCGCGCTCAGCATGGAGCGTGACATGCCGTGGGAATTGTCCGACGCGGAGAAGAGCGGAGGTCTCGCAATTTCAACGTACTGGATGGACGAGGTCGTAAAAAAGGATCGCATCATGTTCATCAAAGAGCTTGGTGCCTTGAAGGAACATCGTCAGAAAGTGTCGCCTTTCCTCTCGATTCCGCTTTTTGAGAGGGCTGTGAAGATGGGATATGATGTGGCGTTCCTGTGGACCAATGTCTACAGCAAGGCCTTCAAATGGGGGCTGGGCGTAGGCTTCTCCCCGGTGCATTTCTTTATCACCAACAACCTGCTGCTGATGTATGGCAGCGTCAAGGGCTCGTTGGATACTCTGAAGGCCGTCGTCGATGCTTCGTTCAGCAAACAGAGCCAGTACTACATGATCAAGAACATCAATAAGTATCTGCTCAAAGGGGAGGCCCGCAACTGAGGCCATTCCGGCCGCCCGGTTGTTGCAACGATGAACTATATCTTTGTGCCCAATGCCATCGTGCTGGTACTGCTGGGGTTATACACCTGGCGACAGAATCCGGGACGGTTGTCATTCACTTATCTCATGACCAACCTCTCTGTTGCTGTCTGGGCACTTTGCTTCATGTTGTTGCATGAGTTTCAGGCGCTGGTGCCGATCAATCCGGTCTCGCAACTGCAGCTGGTGAGCGCCATCGTGTTTGCCAACGGCTTCATTTACACCAGTCTCTTCTATCCCGGCGTCAGGAAGATGTCGGGAAGGTGGCTCAATGGCCTCAATGCGCTGGCGGGAACAGGGTTCACGCTGCTGATCCTGTTCAGTGACGTTGTTTCTCGTGCGGAGTTGCAAGAGGGTGCGATCGTCTACATAGATGGTGCCGGGTATCTGTATTACTCGATATATCTGGTGTTGCTGGGCTCGCTCACCGTGATCAATCTGTGCATCAGTTACTTGCGCTATCCCGAATACAGAGTCCGCGTGGCTTACATGCTGACTGGTCTGGGGTTGTTCATCTTTCTGGGCATCTTCTTCGATCTGATTCTGGTGTTGTTTGGCAACTATGATCTGCTGGTGTTCGGGCACCTGGCGTCAGTATTTCCCTCGCTGTTTTTTGCCTATGCGATCAGCAAGCATGACCTTCTCGACATTCGCATGGTGGTGCAGCGCAATACTGCGAAGCTGATTGTCGCTTCGCTGATCGTGACCAGTCTGTATCTGGCATTTCAGAGTTCTTTCAGCAGCCCTGCGTTGAGCCTGATGCTGATCTGTGTACTCGGCGTGGTGTGGGCCTTCGGTGCGATTCCTCTGGAGCTGCTGCTGGTGACGACAGTGCGGCGCAAATTTGTGCACGGCTGGTACGACGCCGAGGACATTCTCAATCGCTTGTCAGGCGCACTGGAGCAGGAGAAAAATCGACGCGACATTTTTCGCCAATTGATCGACGAGCTGGATAACACCTTCGAATTGGAGCTGGCGCATTACGTGGTGGCAATGCGCGGTGACGAGGACCAGTTACAGGGCTATGAACTGTACGCCTCGCAGGGATCGGGGATTGCAGCAGCGGCGAGCGCTGCACAGGATGCGGGCCGCGACCCGACAGTCGTTGCAAAGTTGAGCGTGGATGACCATTTCATTGAAGAGTGTCGCGAACGAGTGGAGCTTGCCGGACTCGACGAGTTCGGCGCGGCCGTGCAGCGGCGCTTCCAGACGCTGGGGCATGCCCACCCGGAGTTGTGTCTGGTGATCCCGTGCTTCTCTCCGGAGATTCTGGAGGGAGTGCTGATATTGGGGGAGCGCAGCAATCAGGAACCGTTCACCAGAAAGGACCGGCAATTCCTGAAGCGCTTGCGCGGCTATGTCTCTGCAATTCTGTATCGTCTCACGCCTTTTGAAAAACTCGAGAAGCTCTACGCCGAAAACCAAAAACGCCTGCATGAGGCGGAGATCGAATTGATGCGTGCGGAAAAGAGCCGGGCCATCGCCCACGCGACCCGTCAGGCGCACCATGAGATCAGAACGCCCCTGAATATCATTCGCCTGAGCGCCGGGCGTATCCGTGATGCCGAAAGTGCCGAAAAATATCGCGAGATCATCGAGGCTCAGGTCGACCGTGCGACGGAGATTGTGGAGGAAACTCTGGCGTTCACCGATGCTGATGTCGACGACAGCGAGCGCGTGCAATCGGTCGACATCAATCAGGTGCTGGCGCGTTGTCTGCGCCTGGCTCCCGAAACCAATCACGAAAAGGTGCTTGATCTGCAGCACGATCTGCCGACGGTGGAGGGAATTCCCGGTGAGATGCAGGTGCTGTTTTCCAATCTGATCAAGAATGGATTGGAGGCGATGCCGGATGCTGGAACTCTCCGGATTCGCTCACGTGCCGAGCGTGATGAAGTGGTCGTAGCGGTTAGCGATACAGGGGTTGGTATTGCGCCGGAGTTGCGCGAGAAGATCTGGGAGCCTTATTTCAGTGGCAAAGTCACCGCAGCCGGAAATGCGACAGCAAGAAGAGGCTGGGGGCTGACCATCTGCAATCGCATCATCACGGAGCACAGGGGGACGATTCAGTTCACCAGCAAGCCCGGGCTCGGCACCACTTTCATCGTGCGTCTGCCGGTGGAGACACACCCGGCATCAGCCATTGCTGTCGAGCTGAATCCTGAGGAGGTGAGCTGATTTCGTAGCGCCTGCTACTTGCGGAGTTCCTTGACCCAGCGCGCCTCTCTTTCGATCAGAATCTCGCGCAGAATTTCCGCTTCCTGATGAATGACGATGCGCTTGAGCAGTGTCAGCAATTCTTCTTCGTTGAAGGGTTTGACGATATATCCCGAGGCGAGCCCCAGCGTTGGGTCCTTCGCCAGCTGCAGGCGCTCTTTGTCGCTGTAGGCCGAAAAAATCACGATAGGAATGTGGCGTCTGAAAGGACTCCGTCCTTCCTCTGTGCGCAGGCGCTTGATGAATACTTCACCGTTCATCTTCGGCATCTGCCAGTCCAGCAGAATGCAGGCGACGCGATTGCTCAGAAAATTGAAGCCACGCTGATTCTCCTCCAATACGCGGAAGGCGTGCTCGCCGTCATAGGCCGGAATGGCCTGATAGAGCCCTGTTTCGTTGATGATTTCTACAACCAGGGCCGATTGTGTGTAGTCGTCTTCAACAACCAATATCAGCGGTTTGGATTTCATGTGAGCCCCCGCTCCGGTCGTCATCAGAATTTCAGGTGTGCCAGTTGCTGCCAGGAGCGCCAGCTCTTGCGGAAGACAAAGATCGGTCCCTGTACGATGCCTGTGAGGATGGCGAACGGCAGCAGGAGCAGGGCGATCAGAGTATTGGCGAGAATGAGCAGCACCGGAAACGGTTCGCGTTTGAATTCAGTCTGAATCTGGCTGTTGGTCAGCTCCACGAGCTCGATAGGTTTCGATTTCATGCGGTGCGTGAGAATGGCGGCGGTGAATCTGTTGTAACTGCGCAACGGATAGCGCTTCCACTGAGCGACCTGCAGATGATTCATATCCACCCAGTTCTCATACACCGCCAGCATTTTGAAAAAAATTCCACCGATGACGCCATAACATAGACTCCAGAGGAGGATCAGAGGGAAGCAAATGACTGTCAATAATCCTTTAAGCATCTTGTGACTCCTTATTCAGGATTGCATCCTGCAGACGGTCAGGCTGACTTCAGTTTTCAGTTTTCAGTTTCACCTGACGCTAGTATACACTACCGTCAGACGCACAGTTTTCGCAACATGGCCGCTGCGTAAACCGGACTTTATTCCTGATTCTCATCAAAGTGCATTCCATGCCCGCTCTGTCATGCTGACAACCAACTCGCTCGTCAAAGGATTGCTGATCGTTGCGTATCTGGCGCTGTACGGGATGCTGGCATTCCTGTTACGGCATATTGTTAATGACCCGTTGTTCCAAGCCCTGTTCCACATCTTCTTCATTGTGCTGGTTTGTCTGACTTACGATGTGCTGTATCCCTATATGCTCATAGGGTTCAAATCCTCGCGGGGCGATCTGCCAGCCAGCGGGCTGGGTTCGCTGGCCGCTTTGATCAATGCCATGCACGAGCATACGGATCTGGACAGCCTGCTCGATTTCGCGGGCAGGGCCCTCACTCGCCTGATGAATGTGGAGCGGACGACCATTTTCATCTGCGACACGCTCGTATCAGCAGGGGCGGCGCAAGGGTCAGGATCGGGAGCACAAAATCGTCATGCAGGCCGAGGGATGCAGCAATGGGAGCCGGGCCTTCTTGATATGGATCATTACGACCTTGATCACCCCGCCACGACTGATCCAACCTTGACCAGGCTGGAGGAGACGAATCCACTGCTGCTGTATGCGCGCAGTCAGCGCACCGTTTTTTTTGCCTCTCACTGTTCCGCTGCAGTGGCGCGCGAGCTGCAGCGCTTCGATGCGGAGCAGGCACTGCCCGCCCATGGCGAGCAGGGATTGCTGTGCCTCCTGTTGCCAGGCGGAACACTTCTGCACAGTGGCAATCGCGAGGATGAAGCTCCGCTTCTGCATTTCTTCTGTCGACAACTGAATATCGCTGTCGAACGTATCGACGCTCAGCGCAGGCAGCAGGCCAGGAAAGAGGCGATCTATGCCGAGAAGATGGCGCTACTCTCGAACCTCAGTGCCACCATTGCGCATGAGATGCGTACACCCTTGTCGGGCGTGCGGGCCAGCATCAGTGGCGTGGAGTCTTATCTGCCCGATCTGCTGGAAGGATACCGGTACGCCAGTCTGCACGAACCAACACGCTTCGTCCCGATACGAGCCGAACACCGGGACATGCTTGAGGGCACCCCCGCGCGCATCAGGAGCATGGTGGACCAGGCTAATTCCGTAATTGATCTGCTGCTGGTGAATCTGCGTAATCGCGAACTGGATCGTTCGGGCTTTACCCGCTGCTCCATCGCCGCCTGTGTGGAAGAGGCGGTGCTGACCTATCCCTTCAAACGGGACCAGCGCCAGCGGCTGCAATACATTGTCGGCAACAGCTTCGATTTCATTGGTGTGCACTCGCTGATGGTCTATGTGTTGTTCAACCTGATCAAAAATGCGCTCTACAGTATCGAGGCGGCAGGCAAGGGCGACATCAGCATCTCTCTGGAGTGCACCGCGCAGCACCATCGATTGATCTTCACCGACACCGGGCTGGGTATCAGCGCGGAAGTTCTGCCGCACATATTCGATCGTTTCTTCACAACCAAGAATGATGGCACCGGTGCCGGGCTCGCCTTCTGCAAGCGCACCCTCAAGAGCTTCGATGCAGAGATTATTGTCGATTCGGTGCTGGGCGAGCACACCACCTTCACGCTGGAATTCCCGTTGCTTGCGAAGTGCTAGTGCAGGTATTTCTGCCCAGCCCCACTCTGCGGAGCGTTGATGTGAGCGCTGTAGGGAGCGATATCCTCGGGATGGTATTTGCGCAGCAGGCTCTTGGCTTGTTCGCCCGACAGCATGGCGCAATGGTAGGCGGCACGGTCGGAGACGCGGGTGGCCGGCACATAGTATTTCTTCCAGTTCTGTAGAATCCCCGGATCTGTCTTCTCTTGTTCATTGGCGACGTTGAACAGCGGGATAACGGAACCATTCGCCAGTGCCTGCAGTAGCTCGTTCGGCGCGTGATCAGCCACGCATTGTCGATAATGGTTCTGCAATTTCTTCTCCTGCAGGATCAACAGAATCGAGACGGTGCCTTTCTCATCCAGCAGAAAAAACCCAGAGTAGGGTTCGTCGATCAGGTAGTACTCGACGATGTTGCGCGTCGAAAGAATCTCTCGGAAATAATTCACGAAGTCGGGATTATTGATGAAACGACTCTGGTTGTTGGCAATGACGGGATCGGTAATGAGTTTGAAAGTTCTGCTGAAGTAGTGCTGCTGCAGGTTGGCAATCGAGCGGTTGAGTTTGGTCTGCAGGTGCTGATCCTTCTTGCTGATGTACTGGTCGATCAGGCCCTCATTGAACGCCTGCACCGCCAGATCGGTGTCGGCCTGTCCAGTTAACAGAATCTTCTTCACATAAGGGTTGGTCAGGCTCATGCAGAACTCCAGCCCGTTCATCTCCGGCATGGAGTAGTCGACCACCACAACGGTCGGTGTTGCGAAACGGGCAGGATTGTAGATTTCTTTGTAGATCTCGTTGATGTCGATATGGTTGAGCGTGTCGGAGTCGAAGGGACCGGTCTTGTAGGAGGAGTAACAGCGCCGAATCATGTCGGTCTGTTGATTCGAATTGTTGACGTGAATCAGCGCCTGCGCCGCCGAGCGGAAGAGGCGATAGCTGAGGTTGCGGCGCAACAGCAGACTGACTGCGTCGAGAAAATCGGGATCGTCATCTACCAGCACAACCTGTGTGGGGTAGTAAAACAGATGACAGATCGGGAAGTTGATATCCATTTCCGGGCTCCATGTTCTAGCAGCTGCGACAGGCACCTTTGCCTGCTCAGACATCCATCTCCTGCGCGAGAAGGTGTTCCACCTGTCGGCTCAGCAGTGACTTGTAGTTTGCCATCGGTTCATCAACAAGCCAGGTCTTGATGAACTCTCCAGTCGTATCGTCGACGATCTCATTGAACTCTTCGGTGATCAGGCGATTGTCGGCGTCCGCCTGCACGTAGACAGCCTCGCTGATCAGTAGCGTCCCGATCGGTCCTTCCTCGCAGATCTGTCTGGCCAGGGCGAGATTCTCACCAGCTACGGTGTAGCTCTTCTGTTCAAGGGATGAGATTACCCCGGTCAGCAGTTCACCGCAATGCAGGCCGGCACGGAACTGCAAGGAAGGCAGTGACTGCGCTTCCAGTTCGCGGCTCAGCGTATCGGCAAGCTGCAGGAACAGCAGCGCAGCGCAGACCGCATGGAAGCTGTGGTCTTCGTCACTCTGTGCTGCGCCAAAGGTGAGAAGTATCTCGTCTCCCGCGCACTTCTCGATGTTGCCGTTGTAAAGCTGCGCAACCTTGTGGATGTAGAAATAATACGTGTTGATCAGTTCAACGGTCTCCACCGGATCGTGCTGATGGAGCGCCGACCTGTAATTGCTGATGTTCAGGTGCAGGATGCTGACAATGGTGCTGCCTGGTTTGCGATAGGCCGGTGGCGTCTGCGCGATGGCAATTGGCTCGGGCTCCTCGCCAAAGATTGCCTGTCGTGTTTCGGGGTCTTCGAGATCGTAGATCAACCGATTGTAGTTGCGGATGAGTGCGCCGACCTCATCACCACGCTCTCCGTATGGGCAGGGCTCGGGTTCACCGCGCCGGACACTGTGCATGGAGGCGCTCAACATGCGCAGCGGGAAGGTCACGAAATGCTGGGCCAGCGCCAGGGTCACGCTGATGCCGGTGAGTGCGAGCAGCAGCAAGGCAATCAACATGAAGAGGAAGTTGCGAGTGACGCCTTGCTCGATGTAGCGCTGGTCCAGATGAATGCGGACATAACCAGCCAGCGAGTCCTGCAGGGCGATAGGAGCCACATAGCTTCCAAACAGATCCGTGCGGCTGGTTTGTGCCCCGTCCGGGTCGGAGACTGCGGCACCGGAGATGGCGATGACCTGATCGTCGATACTTAGAATAGCGGCCTGACTGATCGCCGCCTCGCGGGTCAACTGGCTGAGCAACACATTCATGCTGATCAGATCGTTGGCCAGCACGAGTTCGGTGGCGAGAATGGCGGTCTGTCGCGCGAGGGAATTGCCGAGGCTGTCGGCCTGCTGGCGTAGGATATTTTCCGTGGTTTGATTGGTGACGAGCCAGAATACGCACATGGAGAGAATCATCAGGACGCAGCTGGCAATGGCCAGCTTCTGCCCTACCCGCAGGTGCGACACTGGCTGCACATGGTGGGAGCGGGCCCCGCCCGCGATGGACCCCCCACTGAGCTCCTCATCTGCAAGTGCTGAAGAGTTCTGTGCGTGTCTGTCTGAAGACATATTGTCTATTGCCAATTTCAGTTTCTCTAGTAAAAGGAATCCAGCGTGATCTCTTCGTCCTGCACAAAGCTGAAGTCCATTTTGTCGCTGGGTTCCTGCAGGCAGTTGCCCTGCACAAAATTGACATCTGCCTGCCACAGCAGCGGCAGTACGTCGATGTGATCGATCATGGGGGCGATCACCAGCATGCCCCGGGCATGCAGGCTGTTCACGGTGGTGTTCAATTTCTCGCGCTGTGCCGGATCGGTACCGATGTTGTCCAGCAGCGACTTGTCCAGCTTCACGAAGTTCACTCCGGTTTTGGGCAGGTACTTGAAGGAGCTGAGCGTGCAGCCGAAGTGCGTCACCGAAAGGGGTATCTGCAGTTCCTGCAGCTGGTGGCTGAATTGTGTCAGTCGCTCCGGGGCGCTGATGATGTCGAGCTCACTGATCTGCAGCACGATGCGATTGGCTGACAGCCGCGTCGCACTCAGTTGTTGCGTCAGCCAGGGCAGAAAGTCGGCGCTGCCGATGGAATTTTGAGTCAGATTGATGGTGAGCTGCAGATTCGGATCATCGCGCTCCTGCAGCAATTGCAACGATCTTTCAGTTACCCAGCGATCGATTTTTTCGCCCAGACCATGCTGGTTGGCCAGCTCCAGAAATCGTGGCGGGTAGATGAGCTGATCCTTGTCGCGCAGGCGGATGCGGACTTCGTAGCGCTCTACGCGGTCCTCCTTGAGGCTTACCACCGGCTGGAAGACCAGCACAAAATCCTCATTCACGAAGGCCTGCTCCAGCCGTTCGTACATCTGCCCGGGCGTACCGTAGGCGTCCGGCGCCGTGTGGCTTGATAATTTCGCGGTCTCGCGTACGGTCAGGTTGTGACGCGCACGCTCCAGGATGGCCTCTGCCGTTGGTGCCAGGTCATTCACGACTGCCGAGCCTGCCGCCACCGTGATGGGAGCGCCCGCTGGTTGCCGACCTTGCAGTTCCTCGTGCACTTTTTCCTGCAGTGCCTGGCGCAGGGTGCTGAGCAGGCGTTCACTGTCAGCGCCTCTGGCGACCGGCAACAGCACAGCGAATTCGTTCTCCGCACTGCGGCCCGGCATGGCCTGTGCGGGGATGGCTTGTCGCAGGATGCGGGCGGCGTCTGCCAGCAGCAGATTGCTCGCCGAGCGTCCGGCAAGCGTCACAAAATCCTCGAAGCCGTTGAGTCTGAGGAGTAGCAGTGCGCTGTGCTGATGATCATAAATGGCCGTCGCGATGGCCTGTTCGATGTGGCCGATCAGGCTGCTCCTGTTGAGCAGATCGGTGACCAGATCCTGGCCCTGCAGGGCTCGCGCCCGGTGTTGCTGGTCAAGGTTGCCGGTGAGCGGGCGCACGATGATCTGGATGCTGCGCTCGTCGCCAAAGGTCACGAGCGCGCACTCCATGCTCAGGCGAGTCACGGTGTCGTCTGCGGTCAGTGCGTGAAACACGCAAGGCGCTGCGGTGGATTGCCGAGCTGCGCGCAGGAACTGTTGCACGGCGGCGACGTCCTGCTCCTGTACCAGGTCCAGAAAGGCAACGCTGTGCAGTGCCTCGGCATCCGCGTAACCGAACAGCGCGGCATAGGCGGGGTTGGCGTAAAGGTGCACGCCGTCGTGCAGATAACCTATGGCCTCGGCAGAGCTTTCCAGCAGGAGTTGATAACGCTGCTGCAGATCCTTGAGAGCCGCTGTGCTTCTGCGCAGCTCCCGACGCCCCTGCAAGGCTTTCAGTTCGTGCCGGACCTGACGAGTCAGCAGGGCGCACTGTTGCGCATCCTCCAGATCGCTGACACCGCTGAAGAACACGTTGTCTGCAATGGTCTCCAGGGGGGGCTGCGTGGCTGGCTCAAAGCCCAGCCCGATGCAGGGCAGGTCCAGTTCCATTTCCTGCAGGGCGACCTGCAGGCGGTCGAAGGAAAGCCGCAGGTTACCGGCATACATGAACAGCAGATCCCAGGTCTTGAGGAGCAGCCGTCCGCGCAGGAAGTCCTCGTCCCGCACCGCTTCGGCATGTACGCTGAAGCCGGATTTGCGCAGCAGCGTGACCAGTCGCTCGCCGTCCGTGAGGAGGTCTGCAACGATCAGCACATTGATGGTGGGGGTCTGGTCCATGCTGGATTCTGATTTTTTGACGTTTTCGCCGAGTGTCACTTATTGGCCGAGTTTAGCACAGTAAACATATCTTCCTGACTGCGTGGGCCGCATGTTACCTCTCTGGTCGTCCCGAACCAAAGCCCGACGCGGAAAAAGCCGCATGTCCTCTGATTTTTCCAGTCGGCAACGTGTACACTTTGGCCATCTTCAGGTCGGGAATTTATCGGAATACAGAACCATGTCAGATCACAACAAGAAGGCGCCCGCCAGCAGGGACTCGGCAAAGCACAAGGACGAATTGCAGCACAAGGAATTACTCAGCATTCGCGCGGCCAGGAATCGCCTGTTCGTCTGCTTCTGGACCTTGCCTGTTTACATTTATGCCGTGAATCAACTCTTGAGTTCGGGCAATTCCTCGAGCCTGATCATGTATTCCTACATGTTGCTGTATGCCTTCTTCGGGATCAGCGCATCCGTCAAGCGCTGCCCGGATTGTCACGAGCAGTTCTTCGTGAAGCGTTTCTTTCTGAACCCTTTTCGATCCCAGTGTGCCCATTGCGGTTTATCGTTCAAGCATCTATGACCGCGCACCGAAGATTGCCGAGCCGATTCTGACGATGGTCGATCCCTCTGCAATTGCCGCCGCGTAGTCGCTGCTCATTCCAATTGAAAGCGTGTCCAGCTGCGGATATTTCGCTGCAAGGCGTTGCAACAGTTGCGCGAGCGGGCGGAAGGTCAGGCGCTGTTGCTCGATGTCGTTACTGGGCGCTGGAATCGCCATGAGGCCGCGCAGGCAGATATTTTCCAGGCCGTTGATCGCCTCGCAAAGATCCGCCACCTCTGCCAGTGCCACACCGGATTTGCTGTCTTCCTCGGAAATATTGACCTGGATGCAGATGTTGAGCGGGCCGAGATTGGCTGGCCGCTGGGCGCTGAGCCGCTGCGCAATTTTCAGGCGATCCACGCTGTGCACCCATTGAAAGTGCTCGGCAATCTCACGCGTCTTGTTGGATTGAATCGGGCCGATGAAGTGCCAGCACAGGTCCGGTAGAGGCAATGCGCTGATCTTGCCCAGTGCCTCCTGCACATAGTTTTCGCCGAAGTCCCGTTGTCCCGCCGCGTAGGCCTCACGTACCTTATCCGGTCCCTGGGTCTTGCTGACAGCCAGCAGGGAAACGCTGGCGGCAGGCCTGCCGCAGCCGACTGCGGCTTTGCCAATCTCTTCACGAACTGCGGAAATATTTTCTGCTATGCTTGCCATGGTTCTCAGCCTCGCTATCAAAGGCAACTATAGCACTGCACACGAACAACGCACACGGCCGCACAACTACCATCGAATCAGGGGCAGATATCACATGGACATCACCGAATTACTGGGTTTCAGTGTCAAACAGGGCGCATCGGATCTGCATCTCACGGCCGGCATGCCGCCCTTGATTCGCGTCGACGGTGACATGCGCAAGATCAACATCCCCTCCATGGATCACAAGGAAGTTCACGGCCTGATCTACGAGATCATGACCGACAAGCAGCGTAAGGACTATGAACAGTTCATGGAGACAGACTTCTCCTTCGAGGTGCCAGGCCTCGCACGCTTCCGGGTCAACGCCTTCAACCAGAATCGTGGCGCCGCCGCTGTATTCCGTACCATTCCCTCCAAAGTGCTCTCGATGGAACAGCTGGGCATGGGGCAGGTCTTCCGCGACGTGTCCGATCTCGCCAGAGGATTGGTGGTGGTGACAGGGCCGACCGGCTCTGGCAAGAGTACGACACTCGCCGCCATGATGGACTACGTGAACAGCACCCGCTATGAACACATCCTCACCATTGAGGACCCTATCGAATTCGTGCACGAGAGCAAGAAGTGTCTGGTCAACCAGCGCGAGGTGCACCGCGACACTCTGGGGTTCGCCGAGGCATTGCGTTCAGCCTTGCGTGAAGACCCGGACATCATTCTGGTGGGCGAGTTGCGAGACCTTGAGACCATCCGTCTGGCGCTGACCGCCGCCGAGACCGGTCACCTCGTGTTCGGCACGCTGCACACAACCTCCGCCGCCAAGACTATCGACCGCGTCATCGACGTATTCCCGGCCGCCGAGAAATCCATGGTGCGCTCGATGCTGTCAGAATCGCTGCAAGCGGTTATCTCACAGGCGCTGTTGAAGAAAAATGGCGGCGGCCGCGTGGCGGCACACGAGATCATGATTGGTACTCCGGCCATCCGCAACCTGATTCGTGAAGACAAGGTGGCGCAGATGTACTCGGCGATTCAGACTGGGTCGCAGTACGGCATGAAGACGCTGGATCAGTGCCTGAAAGAGCTCGTGCAGAAGGGCACTATTACCAAGGAAGCGGCGAAGGCCAAGGCCAAGATGCCGGATTCGTTCTGATTTACTACTCGCGGAATTTTTCCGCCAGCCCACTGAACCACGATTCCAGAATCAGCTGCGCCGCCAGGCTGTCCAGCTGCGCTTTGGATTCCCCGCGCAGCAATTGCCCGCGCGCCTCGAAGGAGCTGAGCCGTTCATCCATCCCGTAGCAGGGTTTGAGGTAGCGGGCATTGAGGCGATTGCCGAACTTGCGCGCCTTGAAAAACAGCTCACTCTCCGAGTCATCCATGTTGTACGGCAGCCCCACGACGAACACGTCCGGCTGCCATTTCTCGATCAGCTTATCCATCACCTGCCAGTCCGGAATGCCGTCGCGCGCCGCCACCGGCCCGAGCGCGCTCGCCGTGCCGATAATCGATTGCCCGCTGGCCACGCCGATGCGCTTGGTGCCGAAGTCGAAACCCAGTGCAGTAATGTCGCCGGGTTTTTTTACGGGAAAGGCATCCATCTAAGTGTCCCGCTTCATGAGTGCCCTGCAATGCTGGACAGTTGACTCAGGCTGACGCCGAGGCTGGCCGCTGCCGCCTCGGGTTTGGCTTCGTAGTCGGTGGAGAAAATCAGCGTGGGGATGGCGGGAGCCGTCAGCCAGAAATTGTCACCGATTTCTTGCTCCAGTTGTCCGGCCTCCCATCCGGCGCAACCGAGAGCGACCAGATAATTTTCCGGGCCTTTGCCATTGGCGATGTCGGCAAGAATGTCCTTCGACATCGACAGGCTGAGCCCAGGCGTGATCCGCAGTGTGTACTCCCACTCGCGACCACTCTCGTGCAGGATGAATCCCTTGTGCTTTTCCACCGGGCCACCGCTCATCACACGCTGACTATGGAAGATGCTGTCACCGCGCCGCAGCTCCGCGTCGATGTGCAACTCCGCGAGCAACTCGGAAAGCAGCATGCTCGAAGGTTTGTTGATGACGATGCCAAGCGCACCTTCTTCATTGTGTTTCCACAGATAGGTGACGGTGTGAGCGAACCAGGGGTCCTGCAGATGCGGCATCGCAATCAGGAACTGATTGGCCAGTGAACCGGGGGTTGCCTGATAATCCGCATCGTCTTTCATAGGGTGATTCTCACTCGCTGCTGAACGAATTGCCCCGGTGAAAACGCCAGGTGCGGATGATTTCCAGGATGTCGACTTGCTCAAGCAGCTCCGGCGGGAACGGGTCGAAGGGTGAGGCCAGGCTGACGATGTTGATGGCGGCCTCGTCCAGCACACGTTCGCCGGAACTCTGCAGAATGCGAATTTCCTGCACAGAACCATTGGGGCGCAATGACACCAGCATGCGCAGGCTGCCATAGATTTCCTGCTGTCGTGCCTGCTCGGGATAATTCAGATTGCCCACCGCCTCGATGCGCTTGCGCCAGGAATCCAGATAGAGCGCGTCGTGGCGCTTCTGGGTGGATGCCGAGGAAATGGTGTAAGTACGCGGGCGCTTGGCATAGGCCTGTTGTTGCAGATCCAGCTGTGCCTGCAGACTCGCGATGGCCAGACTCAGCTCCTCCGGCGTGGCGGTGTCGGAGATCGGTTTGTCGGTCTCGGGGCTCTCTTCTTCCAGTTGCTGTTCGAGGGTGAGTTCGGCATTGGTCGAGGTCAACAGGGCCAGGTCGCTCGGGTCAGTCTGCTGGCTCGGCGCTGGCGCCTGCGGCACCGGGTCCACCTGTTGGATCACCTCGTCATGAAACGGGGAGACGAAAGGCGTGCTCGGAGTTGCGGCCTCGTCTAGCACGCCGCTGCCGCTCTGGTTTTCCTGAGCGATGTAGTCCGCTTCATCCGGGGCGATGTCGCTGCGGTACTGCGCCAAGGTGATCTCGACGGCGGGCGCGCTGTTGCTTTCTTCCAGATAGGTAAAGCCGACGCCGACGATCAGCATGATGTGCAGGCAGCCCGACAGAAAAATCGTGAAGCCGAAGCGATCCTTGCTCAGGTCGGCACTCAGATCAGTGTTCTTGATCATGGGCTGATCTGAGTTGTCATTCGCAGAGTTTCGCATGCGGTCTCAGGACTCGGTTCTTTCAGGTTCGAAGAGAAAGTTTAAAGTTGACGCTCGGCCAGCCTGCTCTCGATGCTGCGCATCAGGTCGCCAGCGATGTCCAGATTGTACGCCTTGTTCAGCTCGCGCACACAGGTCGGGCTGGTGACGTTGATCTCGGTGAGGTAGTCGCCGATGACGTCCAGGCCGACAAACAACAGGCCGCGCTCCCGAACTGATTCACGCACCTGGCTGCAGATCCAGCGATCGCGATCGCTCAAAGGCTGCGGGACGCCACTGCCACCAGCCGCCAGATTGCCGCGCGTCTCGCCACGGGCCGGCACTCGCGCCAGCGCGTAAGGCACCGGGTCGCCATCCACCAGCAGGATGCGCTTATCGCCGTTGACGATCTCGGGAATGAAGCGCTGCGCCATGATCGGTGTGCGGCCGTGGCCGGTGAGGGTCTCGATGATGACGCTGACATTGGGGTCGTCGTGGCGCAGACGGAAGATCGAGGAGCCACCCATGCCGTCCAGCGGTTTGAAGATGACGTCGCCATGGGTGACGTGAAAGTGCTTCAGCACGGTGGCATTGTTGCTCACCACCAGCGGCGGGCAGCACTGCGGGAACTGGGTGGCGAACAGTTTTTCGTTGCAGTCGCGCAGGCTGCGCGGCCTGTTGACCACGAGGCAGCCGGCGTTTTCGGCCTGCTCCAGGATGTAGGTCGAGTAGATGTATTCATTGTCGAAGGGCGGGTCCTTGCGCATCAGGATGACGTCGAGGTCGCCCAGCGGCTCGTCGCTGGCGTCGCCGAAGGAGTACCACTGCTTCTCGTCCCACGCCACATTCAGCTGGCGCATCAGGCCCCTGGCCACGCCGTCCTGCAGATACAGGTCCGACTGCTCCATGTAGTAAAGCTCGTAGCCGCGCTCCTGGGCGGCCATGAGCATGGCGAGGCTGGTGTCCTTCTTGTAGCTGATGGTCTGGATCGGGTCCATAACGATGCCGAGTCTGATGGTCATGTGCGTGCCTGTGCTGATGATTTGGGGCGGGTATTGGGATTGATGGTGATAGGACCCGCGAGTTGCGCAGATCATAACTCAACTTATGCTATGTATCGACGCGGCGAATTCGCGGGAATTGGGAAGCTGTGCTAGACCTTTGTGTGGAAGGATCGGAGCAACAGACAGAGACATTCAGGACACGCCGTGAATACTTCCCTGTAGGCTTGGGCGCCGCATCCCTGCGGCGCACAGTCCTGCCTGCCTCTGCCTGCCGCACCGATCTTTAACCTATGTGCTACGGCGTGTCCTGAATGTCTCTGCCTGTCGCACCGATCCTGCACAGATGCTGCAACACAAGGAGGTTGGCATGGATGCCACGTCGCACGCACTTAACACTGAAAATATTCCCCACTTGAAGGTGCTGCTGGTCGATGACAGCAGGAGCATTCGGCAGAGTGCTCAGGCAATGTTGGAGCCGATGGGGTGCTCCATTACTCTTGCCGAGGATGGGTTCGATGCTCTGTGCCGGATCGCGGCGCTGCGGCCGGACATCATCTTCATGGATGTCATGATGCCGGGTCTGGATGGTTTTCAGGCCTGCGCGCTCATCAGGGCCAGCCCGCAGTTTGGGGAGACGCCGGTGGTGCTGGTGTCGGGCAGCGACGGGTTGCTGGACCGGGCCCGCGCGGAGCTGGCCGGGGCGCGGCGCTACATTCTCAAACCCTTTCGCAAGGCGGACCTGCTGGAGGCTATCGCGGCGCTGGTGCCGACCGCGCGGCAATCGGCCGCCCCGGCAGCGGTGTCCGACGAGGAGGCTGCCGATGGCGCGCATTCTGTTGCTGGATGACTCTCCGACCCAGGCGCTGTGCATGCAGCGTCAGTTGCAGAGGTTGGGGCATGAGGTCTGTCATGTCGGCGCGCTGTCGGAGGCGTTGGGTCTGGTGGCGGCTGAGGTCAGCTCTGAGGTCGGTACTGAGATAGGCGCCGAGGTCAAAAGTGAGCCTATCGATCTGGCGCTCGTCGAGCTAACGCTGCTGCAGGACAACGGCTTCGACGTCGGGCTCAGCCTGCTGCGCGCGGGAGTGAGCAAGGTCTTGCTGCTCAGCGGGGCTCGGCGCGAGACCGATGATATCTGGGCGCAAGCGCTGGGCCTGCAGGGTGTGTTGAGCAGACCGCTGACGGCGCAACGGCTGGGCACAAGGATTGCCGACGTGCTGGCAAGGGTGCAGACAGGGGTACAGACAAGAGGGCGCAACGATGACCAGTGAGATGATGGCCAGTGTTGAGCCCGGCCAACCGCTCTTGAGCCATGAGACAAGCGTATGGCGCGCAGCTTTGCGGCAGTGCGCGGAGCAGCTTGAGTCCAGCGCGGCGCTCCTGTTGAGAGATCGAGAAGCTAATCTGAATATTCACGCACCGACCGAGGCAGCAACGGGAAAGTCGGAGCCAGCCCTCGCCGAGGTGCTGCAGAATATTGAACGGGTTGCAGGCCTGTGCAGGCTGTTTGGTGCTCGTCGTGCCGCAGTCTTCTGTGCCGATATGGCGGCGCTTTTCACGCAGTTAGTCAGGACATCCGGCCCGGTACCCACTGCGACCCTTGAGCTGGCTGGGGTCAGCCTGCTGCAGGTGACCCGCTTCCTGATGGACCTGCGACAGCCAGTGAGCGACGCCGAGTTCGATGTGGCAACTCTCAACGCGCTGCGGCTGGCCATTGGCAAGAGTCCGTTGCCCCCGCCACGCAGTGGTGCGCCCGCCGTGCAAGACGGCCCCTGGAACGCCTGCCACGCGCCGGATATCTGGGCGCTGTTGCTGCAGAGAGTCCGTGGCGCGCAGGCCGTTCTTGATCAGACATCTGGGGCGGTGGCTCCGGTCGATGAACTTTCCAGCGAGATTGCCCCCGAACTCTCGTGTGAACTACGCGCCATATCTTCCGTCTTGCAGGTGCTCGGGCCGCAATGGTTCGGGTTCATTGATGTCGATGAGGGCCTCGAGGCGGGGCAGGTGGCCGTACTTTTGCTGCGGCTGGAGCTGCAACTGAGTGTCAGCCCCTGCCCCTCGAACTGCCCCTCGAACTGCACGTCGGCCTCATCGAGTGCGGGAAGATTGCCAGCCGTCGATTGTCTGCTGCTCGACGCGCAGCAGCAGTGGCGAGTGGTGGCGTCTCAGAGTCTGCACGCTTTGGTGCTTCCACTGGCTGAAGCGCCGCTCACGCAGTGTGCAGTTCCGGAGCGCGCCGGGATCGAGTTTCTCGCGCTGTGCCAGTCCCTGCAGCTGGCTGGAGACGTCGAACTCGGGTTGGCTCCCCGGGCCGAGTGGCCATTGTTGCTGGCGGCGGGGGTGCGTCTTGCCCGGCATCTGCTGTGCTGGCAGCGCGTGGCGATCAGCATGGACGGAGGCATCTCCCCAACACTCGCCATGCGGGGACGCCAGCTGTTGTTGCGGTTGCAGCTTCATGCGCTCGATTGTCTATCTCCAGAAAATCTGCCACCGACACCGGCCTGGCGGCGTCAGCTGGCGCAGACACTTGTGCGCGACTGTCAGCACTTCGAGCGGCTGCAGCGTACTGTCTGGCGCCGTCGCTTGGCGGCTGAGTATCCGCCGGATGCCGAGCTGCTGTGCACCTTCAAGGAAGAACTCCGCCAGACGCTGATTCTGCTGGAGCGGAGTTTGAGTTGCCCGCAAGGCGACGCGCTCTGCACCGTGGTCGCGCGGCTGGCTCAGAACGCGCTGGTGGTTGGCGAGGTATTGCTCCACGAGGTGTTGGAG
>JAUSMU010000212.1 GCA_030645995.1 Gammaproteobacteria bacterium
CTGGTGTGCTCGACGATCATCGAGACTGGCATCGACATCCCGAGCGCCAACACCATCATCATGGATCGCGCCGACAAACTCGGCCTTGCGCAGCTGCATCAACTGCGCGGACGAGTCGGCCGTTCGCATCACCAGGCTTATGCGTATCTGCTGACACCTAACAAGAACAACATGACCCCAGATGCCATCAAGCGCATCGAGGCCATCAGCGCCGCCAGTGCGCTCGGGGCCGGCTTCACCCTCGCCAGTCATGACCTCGAGATTCGCGGCGCCGGAGAATTCCTGGGCGAAGAACAAACGGGACACATGCAGAGAATCGGCTTTACCCTCTACACGGAAATGCTGGAGGAAGCGGTCAAAGCTATTCGCGAAGGACGTACACCCAACATCGAGGCGGCCCTGCAGAATGCCAGCAGCGAAGTGAGTCTGCGTATTCCGGCACTGATCCCCGAGGACTATCTGCCGGACATCCACACCCGACTCATCATGTACAAGCGTATCGCCGGAGCAAAAACTGACGACGAACTCACCGAGCTGCAGATAGAAATGATAGATCGTTTCGGGCTGCTGGCGGAGCAGACCAAGCTGCTCTTCAAGCTGACGTCATTACGCTTGCGGGCACAGAAGATGGGCATCAGCAAGATCGACGCCAACACCGTCACCGGCAAGCTGTCATTCGCACAGAACACGCGGGTCGATCCGCGCTCCATTGTGCAGCTGGTGCAACAGCAGCCTCGACTCTATAAACTGACCGGACCGGCACAGCTGCAGTTCACGCACAACGCTGCCGCTGGCGACAAGCGCATCGAATTTATCAACAGCATGCTTGGGCAATTGAAGATGACGGCATGACCTCATACACTCCATTTCTTGTACTCGACTCTATGCACCAGACCATTGGCACCCAGTGCCAGATGACACAACTCTCATGACCAGATCGCACCTCACTCAACGGCTACTCGCAATCCCGCTCCTGCTGGGAAGCCTGATGCTGGCGCAATCCAGCACGGCCGCCGAGGCCGCCATAGCTCCTGAGCGTTGGTTTCAGATTGAAATGACGGTGTTTGCACACGAGAACAGCGATCTTGAGCAGGAACTATGGTCTCCCGAAAAACTCAGCCTCAGATTTCCCGAACGCTTGCAGCGCCTGCACAGCCTCAGTGATTTTCTGCAACTGACTGACTGGACTGTGCTGAATCCGAACCAGGTCAGGGCAGACTCCGCTCTCACCGCACCAGCGAATATTGCAGCGACTCCCCCGCTTCCAGGTCAGCTTCCGGGTCAGCTTTCCGGCACCCAACCCGTTCCGCTTCCCACCGTTGTTGGCCCCCTGCTCTTCGCCCCGGCGGAGAGTTTTCGCATGCCGGACTTTGCGCGCGAAGCCTTCTTGATCCTGCCACCCGATGCGCATCGATTCGGCGCCACCAATCGGGCTTTGAATCAGTCGGCCCAGTACCGCATTCTCTCGCATAGCGCCTGGCGCCAGCCCATGACGCGCCGCAACGCGGCGGTGGCAATCGGTATCGTCGGGGGACGCTTGTTCAACGAGCACAGAGAACTGGAGGGCAACGTCACGTTCTATTTCAACAATGCCGGGGACCGCGTCGTTTTCAATGGAAACCTCTGGCTTGGCAGCTATGGAATACAGGACGACAGCACAGAAGAATGGGTACTGCCAGTACTACCAGGAACGCTTGTAGAGACAGATACGGCGACCGACGAACTGCAGACGGAATACTTCGTGAACAGGATCGTGCAGCTGCGCGAGATCCGCGAGTTGCGCGAACAGGAATTACACTATCTGGATCATCCCGCATTCGGCGTACTGGTGCAGATTATCCCGTACACCCCGCTACCACCGATTGTGCTCGAAACAGCAGTGGAAGCGCCGGTCACGCCAGCCCTTCCCTAGTCTCTGCATGACGCGCCACGGCGCGCTCGATGATGCCGAGCACAGTACCCATCCCGGAACGCAGCACCTCGCCGATGGACTCCATGGTGATGATTTCCTCCGTCAGTCCCGCAGCCCAGTTGACCGATACCGCGAGGCACGCATAACTCAGCCCAAGCTCTCGCGCCAGCGCGGCCTCCGGCATTCCCGTCATGCCAATCATGTCACAACCATCCCGCCGCAATCGCGCGACCTCTGCCGCTGTTTCCAGACGTGGACCTTGAGAGCACGCGTAAACACCCTGTGGCCAGACGCCTTGCGCTCCGGCGCTCGCGATCAGCAGTTGCCGCAAGGCCTCGTCATAAGGAGAGGTGAAGTCGATGTGGGTGACGGTATCCAGCCCATCGGCAAAGAAGGTATGTTCGCGCCCCCAGCTGTAATCGATGATCTGCTCCGGCACGGCGATGCGGCCAGGCCCCATCTCGGCGTGAATGCCCCCGACGGCATTCACGCCAATGACGGAACGCACTCCGATGTGATGCAGTGCCCAGAGATTGGCCCGGTAGTTGATACGATGCGGGGGCACCTTGTGACCCTTGCCGTGGCGGGGCAAGAACGCCAGCTCCACGCCGTGCATCCGACCGGTAAAAATCTGCACCTCTCCCTCAGCAAAAGGGGTAAGGACTTGCCGGGTCGCCGCCTGCGCAAGGAAAGAGGGTTCGCTCAAACCAGTACCGCCAATGATGCCTATCATGCTGAAAGCCTCGATTACCCCGACCCCTGTGGCCAGAACCGCCGCATTATAGCCGCAAGGGACGCGCCACCGACAACGACAAGCGGCCGACAGAATGGCCCTCTGAATGTGGCACGATAATCGCTTCAGCAGAGGAATGAATCGACAGATATGAATTCGACAGACAGGACCACGACAGTGAAAGACTCGAAACCAGCAGCAGAACGCGGGCGCGTGATTACCGTCAGCAGCGGCAAGGGCGGCGTTGGCAAGACCAACATCAGCGTCAACCTTGCCATTGCGTTGGCGCAGAGAGGCAGCAAGGTATGCGTGTTCGATGCCGATACCAGCCTCGCGAATGTGAACATCCTGCTCAACATTCGGCCGGAATACACACTGGAACAGTTGCTGGACGGCAGCCGAAAAATTGAAGAAATCCTGCTGGCCGGGCCGGGGGGCATCAGCATCGTGCCGGCGGCATCTGGCATCGCAGAGTTCGCATCCCTCAATGCCGAGCAACAGAAGATACTGTTGAATGCCCTGAGCACGCTGGAACACCGCTACGACTACCTGATCATCGATACCGCCGCTGGCATCAGCGAGAACGTGACGACGTTTCTGCAGGCCACCGAACATTGCCTGTTGATTGTGACACCGGAACCCACTTCGCTCACCGATGCCTTTGCCCTGATGAAGGTCATGCGACGACGTCAATGCGACACCAAAATTCATATCCTGACCAATATGGTGGACAACTACCTGAGCAGCGTCGATCTCTACAAGCGGCTGTCATCCGCAGCCACTCGTTACCTGCAGATCGATCTGAATTATCTTGGCTATATTCCGCGCGATGACTATCTGCGTCTCTCCGTGCAAAAGCAGGTTCCGGTGACGCTGGGATATCCATCCTCACAGGCCAGTCATCGCTTCCAGGCTCTGGCGGAAAGCATTGCAGGTATCTACCGGGCACAGCCTGGCAGAAGATCCTTCAGTCTGTTCTGGAGAAAGCTGTTTCTCAGCAATCTCAAGAAAAATCCAGGCACGCTTGCCGTCGCCCCCACAACTATCGCCCCGCAGGCGCTAGCGCCGGACCCCACCGGCAGCGTCCCGCGCTATCCTAAAGCGATGATTGTGAAGATGCAGCAAAACATGGTGCAACTGGTGCGTTCCCGCACGCTGTCTCCAAACAGCATGAGAAGTCTGCTGTCTTCCGTGCTTGACCAGGTCGATCGCTACTATCCGGAAATAGATACAAGTGAGCTGGAAGCCGGGCGCGACCCGGCCAGCAGAGCGAAGGGACGCAAGGGTGTAGAGCGGAAAACTGCACCGATTGCCAAGTAAGCCTTTCACGGTAGAATGTCGGCCACGTTTCCGCAGCCGACTGTCACCAGCCCTCGGAACTTTCTATCCCTCGATAACGACCGAGTCCAGCTACGGGAAATCATCAGTGAGCCTCACCTACAAATTCTGCCACCTGCTCTGGCAACAGAGCTGGGTTACTCCGGGCCTGGCACGCGTCCTTTACAAACGCATGGCGAAGAGCGGCAAAGCGCCGGACTTCGCGTTCACCAAGGATTTTTTCGGCATTTCCTATCAGGGCAATCTGAACAACAACATCGATTTCAATATCTATTACTACGGCGCCTTCGAGAAACCGCTTCTGTATTTTCTTCGTGACGTCATGGCCAACCTGAGCCCCGAGCAGCCGGTGTTCGTCGACGTCGGCGCCAACATTGGCCAGCACTCTTTGTTCATGGCGGCCCATGGCAGCACGGTGCACTCTTTCGAACCCTTCGAAAAAGTTCGCAGCCGTCTGCAGTTCCAGATCGATACCAACAAGCTGGCCAACGTCAATGTGCACCCAGTGGGGTTGAGCAACGAGAATGCTCGACTACCCTTCTTCGCTCCCACCGGGCGCAACGAAGGCATCGGTTCCTTCGACGCCAGTACCACCAGCAAGGGCAATGTGAGTATCGGAGAACTGGAACTGGTCAAGGGCGATGACTATTTCGGCGACCACCGGATCGATTGCATCGATGTCATCAAGGTCGATGTGGAGGGATTCGAGAAGCCTGCCTTGCTGGGGTTGCGTGACACACTCAACAAGACCCGCCCGATCATTGTCTGTGAGATTACCTATGGGAAATCACTCTCTTTTCAGTCCGTAGAAGAACTGCTTCAACATCTGCCGACAGACTACACGCTGTTCACGTTCGACAAGCGCAAGAGCGATGGCAGCAAGGCCCGGCGGCGCGATGCCAGAAGTCGAACGACTGGCGACTATCGAATCATCCCTTACACCTCAATGCTGCCGTCCGGACAGGACGACGTGATCGCCTGCCCGAAAGAGAAGATTGCATTACTACCATTGTCTCCGAGCCGTATTGCGATGTAGTGGTGCAGAGAAAAGCGTCACAATATTTTGCATAAACTGCTATTGCCGAAAGTGGAATTGATTGTCACACTCTGGTCATCGACACAGTTTCAAACTATGACTTCCAACAACCGTAGTTAAAGAAAGGTGTATCCCTATGGGCGATGTCAAACTCGTGAGTACCTCGCAAGTTTTACCGCAACACGATAGTCCCATCTTCTACATCCTCGATACCAACGTCCTCATCCACGACCCCACCGCAATCAAGAATTTCGATGAACACCACGTCGTCATTCCGATGACCGTTCTTGAAGAACTCGATAAATTGAAAAGTGGCAAAGTTGCCGTAGCCGCCGACTGCCGCCAGGCGATCCGGGAAATCGACAATCTGCTGGGGCGGGCATCACCCGACGAGGTCGAACGGGGAGTGCCGATTCAACGCGGCAAGAAGTTGAAACCCTGCGGCAGCCTCTCCGTACTGATGTCCGAAACCCCCGATAACGTAATACTTCTCCCGACCCACCTGAATGACAACAAAATCCTCAACGCAGTGGCCCATCTCAAACAGCGCTATCCCGGTCGTCGCGCCGTGCTGGTCACCAAGGACATCAACCTTAGACTCAAGGCCAGAGGGTGTGGCATCGAGGCAGAGGATTACCACAGCGATCAGCTATTGAGCGATATTGCCAATCTCAACAAGGGCTACATTGAATTTCAGGACAGCTTCTGGAATGAAGTCGAAGACGTGCACACAGAGCACTGCAATGGCCGTACGCTTTACCACCTGCCCCGCACGGTCATCAATCAAGATATCTATCCCAACCAGTTTCTCTACGACAAAACCGGCTTCCTCGCACGCGTCGTCAAGGTCAACAAAGACCGAATCGTGCTGCGCCATCTGGATCTCAACAAGCTGATGGAGCGAGAGACCTGGGGCTTGAGACCGCGCGATGCTTATCAGGCCATGGCGCTCAATCTATTGCTCGATCCTGATGTTCATCTGGTGAATCTGACTGGCGCGGCGGGCTCTGGCAAGACCATCCTGGCACTCGCCGCAGCTATCGAGATGACCGTGCCGAGTAACATGTATCGGCGCATCATCGCCACCCGCAGCACCCAGGGGCTCGATGAAGACATAGGTTTCCTGCCAGGCACCGAGGCGGAAAAAATGGAGCCTTGGCTGGGGGCAATCACGGACAATCTTGAGGCGCTGCACTGGGATGATCACAACGCCTCCAGCAGCATCGAATATGTCCTGGAAAAAGTGCCTCTTCTATTCAAATCGCTCAATTACATTCGTGGACGCAGTTTCCAGCAAACGCTGCTGTTGATTGATGAATCACAGAACCTGACTCCGCATCAGATCAAGACCATCGTCACCCGTGCGGGCACCGGATCGAAAGTCATCTGTCTTGGCAATCTCGCTCAGATTGATACGCCCTACCTGACCCCGACCAGCTCCGGGCTGACCTATCTGACAGAACGCTTCAAGAACTTCGAGCATGGAGGCAGTCTGCAATTGCAGGGAGTACCACGTTCGATACTGGCAGCCTATGCGGAAAAGCATCTTTGAACAGAGGAAACAACTTCGGGTACCCGCTGTGAAAACAGCGGGCAAAT
This sequence comes from Gammaproteobacteria bacterium, assembly GCA_030645995.1. Lineage (GTDB taxonomy): Bacteria > Pseudomonadota > Gammaproteobacteria > Pseudomonadales > Pseudohongiellaceae > UBA5078. The sequence continues at coordinate 6,619 of JAUSMU010000212.1, forward strand.
AAGCACTATCAGAGAGGAGTTACTCGTAGGGAATTATGGTGAGGGTATCAGGATTCGAACCTGAGACCTACGGCTTAGAAGGCCGTTGCTCTATCCATCTGAGCTATACCCCCAGAGAAGTATCCGAGCACCGACAGCAGGTCTTCAGTGGCAAGGGAATTGGGGTGACCGATGGGGCTCGAACCCACGACAACCGGAGTCACAGTCCGGGGCTCTACCAACTGAGCTACGATCACCATTGAACCATTGTCTTTAGAACATCGACTTTATAGATTTGGTCGGGGTAGAGAGATTTGAACTCCCGACATCCTGCTCCCAAAGCAGGCGCGCTACCGGACTGCGCTATACCCCGACAAACTGCAACCAAATGCAGGGTCGGCATAATACTCACGGCACTCAGAGCAGTCAATCACTGTTTGCACTTTTAATTCCGTGCGCTCAGCGTTCAATGCGCCAGGTGCTCCCTTCTGCCGTATCTTCCACAACGACTTTCATC
>JAUSMU010000218.1 GCA_030645995.1 Gammaproteobacteria bacterium
CGCATGATCGACTGCGCGGTGACGCTCTTGCCGCAGCCCGACTCTCCGACCACGCCAAGCGTCTCGCCAGCGGCAATGGTGAAACTGACATCATCGACCGCGCGGACACGACCTTCATCAGTATCAAATTCAGTGATCAGGTGACTGACCGTCAGCAAGGGTTCCGACATCAATGGTTCCAACTTCAATGCTTCCAACTTCAATAATGCAAGCTCGGGCCTACAACTCTTCTTTATACTGATCGTACACGTTGATCTGTGGCTCGAAGGCCTGACCGGAGCGGCGCGCCGCCAGCGTCTCTTCCTTCACCGCCGGGTCGAACCAGTGCACAAACAATTCGCCAGCGGAATCGGAATGCTTGTGGTTGAAATTCTCGGGGAACTTCACCCAGCGCCAATGCCCGATGCGATAGAACGACTGCACAAATCCCGGCACGAAGGAGGCATGGTCGTGATGCATCTGAATCATCTGGTGCGCCAGTTGCACCATTTCATCCTTGTCGGAAGCAACGGTGTACTGGTCAACCAACTGATCGAACTCGTAATCTGCAAAGCTCTCCAGATTGTTGGTCTGCACTTTGATCTGGCGCGCGGGATTCACACTGCCATCTTCGAGGAAGGCATCGTCGTAGGCGTTGTCGGAATGGTAGGACTCCCAGAAACGCGGATACATTTCCAGGAATACACCGAAGGCCGTGAATTGAATCTCGTGCTGCTTCTCCTGCACTTTCTTGAACGCCGCCGTGCCATCCAGCACTTCGATACGGAAGTCGAGACCCGCCTTGGCAGCCTCCTCTTTGAGAATCGTCAACACCGGGGCCAGTGATTCATAACCACTGGTGACTGTGAATGACAGACGCTGTCCATCGGCGTTCGTGAGAATGCCATCCGGCCCGCGCTGAGTGAAACCTGCGGCAGCAAAGTGTTCCTGCGCCTTGTCGATATCGAAGGGCCGTGCACGCACAGCGGAGTTCGAGAACTCCCCGAAACCGTCGAAGGCGGTGTTCATGCGCTGATACTCGCCACGAAAATACTTCTCGATCACCAGATCCCAGTTAGTCGCGTAGTTGATCCCCAGACGGACATCGAGGTTGTTCAGCAACGGCCGATCCGTGTTGATCCACAAACCGTAGTTGGGGCGTGGGCGCTGATTGTAGAAAACCGACTTATGGATATAGCCGTTTTGCACATCCGGATCGGTGTCCGGCAGCTTCTCGTACCAGTACTCGGCCAGACTCAAGCCGAACATGTCGAGGTCGCCCACCTTGAAGGCTTCAAACATCTTGGCGGTATCGCGGATCACCGAGATGTACACCTGATCGGCGTTGTAGCGGTTGCGCCAGAATTTCTTGTCCTTGGCCCACCAGTCTTCGACGCGGGTCAGGGTGACGGAGCGCCCTTTGACGATGTCTTCGTCCTTGATGTAGTAAGCACCCGTGGTCGGCACGAAGCTCCACTGATAACGGTCCACGAAATCCGGTCCGAACTCGGCGTAAAAATGTTCAGGTACCGGGGTGTGCTCCAGCGCCTGGGTCAGCATGTCCGGCTTCGCCTCCGGCATGGTCAGGGAAATGGTGTAGTCATCGTACTTGCTGATGTTGGTGTACTGAGTGCCATACCAGTTGTTGTACCAGGGCGCGACGATGTGCTCGGAGCGGTTGAAGAAGAACAGGAAGAAGTAGTCGTCTGCCGTCACCAGCTCGCCATCTGACCAGCGCGCATCCGGGTCGAGCTTGATGTAGACCGTCTTGGTGGCCTGGGAGACGGCCCATGACGTAGCCAGTCCAGGATAGTAATCGAACTCGTCCGGGTGGCGGTGGGCGAGCATGACGGCCACGTTATCCAGAATCCAGTTGCGGAAACCCCCGTTGGAGTCCGGGCCGACATGGCGCAGGGTGCGCGGATAATCCTGCATCGCCTCGTACTGAATCCCGCCCTTCTTCGCCTCTGGAGAACCGATGTCCGGCAGATCAGCCCCGTCTTCCCAAACCAGATCCGTGGGGACGTCAGCGGGTGTCTTGAAGGAGAAGAAATCGGGATTGGCGGCATAGTAAGCCCTTGCCTGCTCGGAGCCCGTAGGTCCGGCGGCGGGCGCAACCGCTGCGTTCTCCGGTTCGGACTCGCCTCCGCAGGCGCTCAGCAGCGCTGCCCCGAGGGCCAGCACCATCAGCTTGAAGCCAGAAAATTTAGTCATGTGGATGCTCTCCAGATTCAGATCGGTCATTTGTATACGGTAAATTTTTTCGGGTCAAAGGATTCTCTGACCGCCTCGCCGATGAAGGTCACCAGCGTCAGTATCACCACCAGCGTGCCGAACGCCGACGTGACGATCCACGGGGCGGTGCGCAGATTCTCAGTGCCCTGCTTCAGCAGCTCACCCAGACTCGGCGTGGGCGGTGGCAGCCCGAAGCCCAGGAAGTCCAGCGCTGTCACTGCAGTGATCGCCGACACGATGGTAAAGGGCATGAACGTCACCATGGTCGCCAACGTGTTGGGCAGCACATGATGGAAAATAATCCGGGCATCCGAGGCCCCGATGATGCGGGCGGCGGACACATAATCCCGCGCCTTCTGTTTGTAGGTTTCCGTGCGCATGTAATAGGTCATCGACGTCCAGGAGAACAGCACCATCACCGCCAGCAGAATGGCGATGCGCGTCGAGATGGAAAAGGTCGCCGGAATCACCGAGAAGATAATAATGACCATGTAAAGGAACGGAATATTGCTCCAGATCTCGATAACGCGTTGAAACAGCAGATCGAACCAGCCCCCGAGATAACCCATGGCCGACCCGACACTGATGCCGATCGCGTAAACCGCTACGAGAAAGCCAAGCGAGAAGAACAACGCGGTGCGCGTGCCATAGAAGAGTCTGGCAAGAATGTCGCGACTGGTGGTGTCGGTGCCGAGATAGTGTTTCTGTTCAAGAGAAGGAGGATCGGCCTTGAAGATGCCGGTCACCGTATGGTTCTCGTTGGGACTGTAGGGAACCAGAGGCAGCAGCACCCAGTTGTCGCCGCCCTCCAGTTCGAAGCGCTCCTGCAGATCCCGATAATTGGTTTCGTAACTGTATTGAAAACCGAATTCCGTCCCCGGATGGAAATCCGTGTAGGTCGGGAAGAACAGCTCCCCCTCGTAACTCACCACCAGCGCGCGATTGTTGATGAGCAACTCGCCGAGCAGGCTGACCAACACGATAACCATCAGAATGACAAAACTGTAGTAACCGCGTTTGATCTCGCGGAAGCGACGCAGCTTCTTCAGGGTCTGTGGATTCAGTTGCAGGCGCATGTCAGTTCCCGTCGCTCCTGATCACTGGAAACGGATGCGCGGATCGACCAGCGCAACCAGAATGTCGGAAAGAATATTGCCGATCAGCAACAGCAGACTCGCGAGCAGCACGACACCCATGACCACCGGGTAGTCGCGGTCGAGGATTGCCGTCAACCCCAGCAGACCGAAGCCGTCGATATCGAAGATGGTTTCGATCAGGAATGAGCCGGACACCAGCAGCGTGATGTTCTGCCCGAAGGTCGTCGCGATTGGAATCATGGAGTTGCGCATCGCATGACCGGTGACGGACTTGCGGAAGGAGACGCCCTTGGCGACAGCGGTGCGGATGTAGTCGGCGGCAAGGTTATCCATCAGATGATTCTTCAACAGCAGCGTCACCAGCGCGAAACTGCCCACCAGATAACACAGCAGCGGCAACACCGAATGATGCACGAGATCGGTGAACTGCCCCCACGGTCCTTTCGAAGCAAACTGCAGACTGTAGAAGCCGCCCATCGGAAACCACTCGAGTTTTACCGAGAAATACAGCAGCAGCAGCGAACCCAGCGCATAGCCAGGTATCGCGTATCCCACGAAGATAAGGATGGAGGAAATGTTGTCGACGATGGTTCGATGCTTGATGGCCTTGAGCACCCCCAGGGGGATACAGACAAGGTAGGTGATCACCAGCGTGACCAGTCCGTAGTAAAGCGACACCGGGAACCTCTGCTGGATAACATCCCACACCGGTTCGTTGTAGCGGTACGACGCCCCCAGATCACCGGTCGCTACTTTACCGAGCCAATCGGCGTAGCTGACCAGAATGGGTTTGTCGAAACCATAATATTCGCGCAGCCGATCCAGCTGATCCTGCGAGAGCGCCATGTTCTGGCCGGAAGAACGCGACGTGCTGCCACCGGCGCCGATGCTCAGCTGCTGAGCCTCCATCATCGCTCTTTCCAGTGGCCCACCGGGAACCAGACGGGTGATGATGAACACAATGATGGTCACACCGATCAACGTCGGTGGAATCAACAGCAAACGGCGGAGAAAATAATCACGCATTCGGTTCTTCTTGGTGTTCTTTTTGAAGTTCGTACCGGTATTTCACGGCAGCGGTGAGCATACCCGGTTTTTCCAAGAGAGCGAAGACTAATCCTTTTTCTTCCCGGCAGCCTGTCATTACGCTGTCACACCTGTTGTGCAGAATGCCGTCATGTCAGTCAGACGGCGGCTTGAATATCTCCCTTGGGCCGGGCCAGATTCGACGTGGAGTTCCAACACTCTGAACTTTTTGCGGCAGCCCTGGTGGCTGCCGCTTTTTTTTTTGCTTTTGTGGGAGCGTACCCACAGGCTTCCGGTTAGTAGAGATGACACGCGACCAGGCGCCCGTCGGGCATCGGCTGCAGCTGCGGGGTCTTGTGTCGGCAGACATCCATCGCCTTGGGGCAGCGGCTGGCAAAGCGGCAACCTTCGGGCACGTTCACCGGCG
>JAUSMU010000219.1 GCA_030645995.1 Gammaproteobacteria bacterium
TTCCCGTTTATAAAACATTGAAATAGCCAGGCTGAGAGACAAGATGCAGGTAATCAGATCGATTTTTCTAGGTGCTGCGCTGCTATCGGCGTTGTCAGGATGTTCTTTTCTCACGGGTGACGACGGCATGTTTCGTGATCGTGAGGGGGATTATCTGGTGGCACCGACTATTGCGCCGATGAGCATTCCTGCGGAACTGGACAGCTTTACTCTGGACGAGCTGTACGTCGTGCCTCCGGCGCTGCCGGAAGAGAAGCCAACATTCGTCCAGGCGCCAGCGCCAAGACCACTGGATACCAACATCCGCGAGGGTGTAGTCGTGCAGCGCTTCGGGGATCGACGCTGGATCGTCATCGGTGCTGAACCGGCTCAGGTGTGGCCGCGTCTGCGCGATTACTGGTCGACGGCAGGCATCGAGCTTGCGGCAGAAGATCCTGTCGGCCTGACCATGGAAACCGCCTGGCAGGGAGAGGCTGGCAGTAGAAGCAAGTATCTGGCTCGCATAGAGCCGGGTCTGCACGCGGGCAACTCCGAGGTCTATGTGCTGCAGGTAGGTGAATCCTACGTCGCAGACCCGGCCGCCCCGGTCAACTGGCCCGCGAATTCAGCCAGTCTCGAATTGGAACACGCCATGCTGGACAGTGTCTCCGTCTACCTGGCAGATCGTACCGATCTTTATCGCGCATCGTCAGTGTCATTGCTGGCCGGCAGCCTGGAGTCGGAGAGCAAGGCCGCTATCGTCCGCACCAATGATGGTGAGACGCTGCTGCTGCACATCGACTTCGACCGCGCCTGGTCGCAGGTTGGGCAGGCTTTGAACAATGCGGAAATTGAAGAGACCGAGAGTTCGAGAGATGAGGCGTATTACTCCGTGCTGTACACCGGGGTGAACGAAGAGGATGAGCCGGGTTTCTTCGGCAGATTGTTCGGCAGGGGTGACAACAATGACGGCGTAACGCCGGCATTTACCATCCGGCTCATCACCACAGAAGACCTGGTGACTGTCATCGCCGTACAGACCGCAGGCGCGGACGACAATGGTGAGCTGCGTGATCAGCTGATCCGGGAAATCAACAACAACCTGATCTAGGTGCCAAGGGCGCGCCGCCGTGGTGGTGCGCCGTCGCCATGGCTGGAGACTGCCTGATATGCCTCTCGCACCGGAGCTGATTGCACTTGCCGTGCTGGTCGTCGTTCTGATGATCCTGTGTGTCACGCTCTATCTGCGCCGCCCCGCTGATTTGTCTGGCAAGCTGGCCGTTCAGGAAGAGCGGCTCCAGGCCCGGCAGGTGGAGATCGACTCTCAGAGGTCCCGGATTGCCGTGCTGCAGGAGGAGGTGCAGACGCTGTCCGAGTCGGCCACCCATTACCGCGAACAAATCACTCATCTGCGGACCACCCTTGAACAGGAGCGCAAGCAATCTGCCGAGAAGCTGGAGCTCCTGCTGCAGGCGCGCGAGCAGATGTCCCTCGAATTCAAGTCTATCGCCAACGAGATTCTGGAAGACAAGAGTCGCAGGTTCACGGCGAGCAATCGCGAGAGTATCAGCGAGATACTCAAACCTCTGAACGAGAAGATCCAGCACTTTGAGAAGAAGGTGGAAGAGACCTACGATCGCGAGGCCAAGGAGCGCTTCTCTCTGGAGAAGGAGATCCGGAGTCTGCAGGAGCTCAATACCCGCATCAGCGCAGACGCTGTCAATCTGACCAACGCGCTCAAGGGCGAAAACAAGACACAGGGCACCTGGGGCGAGGTTATTCTCGAAACCATTCTGGAGAAATCGGGGCTGGTGAAGGGGCGCGAGTATGAGACCCAGGTGAGCCTGCGCGCAGAAGATGGCTCACGGTCACAGCCGGATGTCATCGTGCACATGCCCGAAAACAAGCACGTCATCATCGATGCCAAGGTGTCGCTGAAGGCCTATGAGAGTTTCTGTTCCGAGAGTGATCAGGCACGGCGCGCCGAGTTCTTGCTGCAGCATGTGCAGTCCGTGCGTTCGCATGTGAAGGCGTTGAGCAGCAAGGATTATCAGAATCTGATGACGGTCAACTCGCTCGATTTCGTGCTGTTGTTCATGCCCGTCGAAGCGGCGTTTTCCGTGGCGGTGCAGCAGGATGGCGGCTTGTTCACGGATGCCTTCGAGAAAAATATCATTCTGGTCGGCCCCTCGACGCTGCTCGCCACGCTGCGCACCATTCAAAACATCTGGCGCTATGAGCAGCAGAGCCAGAATGCCATCGAGATCGCCAATTCAGCGGGCGCGCTCTACGACAAGTTTGTGGCTTTTGTCGCGGACCTGGAAGAGATTGGTGGCCGTATCGATGCAACGCAAAAGAGTTATGACAAGGCCCACAACAAACTGATCTCAGGCAAGGGCAACCTGATCACCCGTATCGAAAAGCTCAAGCAATTGGGCGCGCGGGCCAGCAAGAAACACACCGAACAATTGCTGGCGCAGGCTGGTGCTCAAGAGCCAGAGCAGCTGGAAGATCAGAGCAGCTGAGTGTGTCGGTCCTTCACCTGTAACATCCATTGACCTTCAAGATTCCTAGTCATCATGCTGAGTGAAATTCTCGAATTCCTTCCTTGCTCGACGCCCGATGCCTGGCTTGAAGAAGCCGTGCGGCAACAGTCGGTCCTGCTCATCGATCACGCCAACTGTGAGAAGAAAGCGGCGGCCACCGCCATGAATCTGCTCTACCGTTATTCGGATCGGACTGAGTTGTTGCAGAAAATGGCGCAGCTGGCCAGAGAAGAATTGTTGCATTTCGAGCAGGTCGTCAGGCTGCTGGGGCAGCGCGGCATCGAGTACGCCTATCTGGGGGCATCACGCTACGCTGGAGGCTTGCGTGCGCACATACGCCACGATCGGCGTCACACGTTGACTGATACTTTGATCGTCGGTGCCTTTGTGGAGGCGCGTTCCTGCGAACGCTTCGCCCGCGTCGCCCCTTTGCTGGATGCACAACTGTCCAGATTCTATCGAGGTCTATTGAAATCCGAGGTGCGGCACTATCAGGATTACCTGGCGCTCGCGAGCCTGTATGCCGAGGAAGACATCACCCCTCACATAGAACGCTTTCGCGCTGTTGAGCATGAGCTGATCGTTTCGCCGGACAGCGAGTTTCGTTTTCACAGTGGTGTGCCGAATCTGGCCGTCGTCGCCGACCAAGCACTCGCCCCGCAGGAGTAGCTGCCTTTTCAGTCGCGACAGTTCACAGGTCGACGCAGGTTCTGCCCGAGTTTGTTACTCAAGACATCGAGCTGGCTGCACTGGATATTGTCATTGCCGGTCAGGGTTGCCGAGGTCAGTGTCGCCATTGACAGCAGAGGCGCAATGTCGGTGACACGATTGTTGAGGATGCTGATGGAACTCAGATTGCGCAGCGGTTGCAGCGGCGCCAGGCTGCTGATGAGGTTGTCGCTGAGATCCAGAAACTGTAGAGCCGTGAGTTCCACCATGCCATCGAGTACCTCGATTTCCCAGCCGGGGCAGGCCAGTACTTTCAATGTTTCCAGTGTGGTATTTGGTTGCTGCAGCGCGAAATTGACACAGCCCTGCAACCCCGGGTCCGCAAAACGCTGTTCGCCAGCATTTACGCGCGGGTCGTAGAGAGTCTGGTCGTTGAGGGTTACAGCGAAGCGCTGGGAGCAGCTGCTGCAAAACATCGCGATGAGGATGATGGCGAATGCAGACCTGCGGCGCGCCGACAGCTGTTGGATTTTTTTCACGGTAGTAGTGTTCCTTTGCAGTTGGCTGATATCCGGGCTGGCAGCATAACTGATGACTTCGACCGCCGACAGTCCCGGTGAGCCGTCGCAAGGCCCGCCGGTGGAAATCGGCGTCGACTACGGTTAGTATTTGCTGCCCGATGTCGGCACGTCCTGTCCGCCTGCAACCAAAATCGGTATATCACTTTACAGAAACCCCCAATTAAGGATATCAACATGAATTTTCCCCGATTACCGACACTGAGCAGCGCCGTGCTGGCAGTCATGTTTTCTGCCACTCAGGTACAGGCTGCTGACAGCGCTGTCGATCTGACCAGTGAAGAAAATCAGATCAGCTACAGCATCGGCGTCAACATCGGTCAGAATCTGGCCGGGCAGGGCATCATGGACTCCATCAACATGGACGCCTTTTTTGCCGGCATCCGCGATGTTGTCGGCGGCCAGTCGCAGTTGACTGAAGAGCAGATGATGACAGCTCTGCAGACCTTCCAGCAGCAGATGACGGATAAACAGAATGCAGTGATGGAAGCGGCACGTTCAGAGAGCGAGGCGTTTCTGGCAGCCAATGCTCAGAAAGAGGGCGTGGTAACGACAGCATCCGGGCTGCAATATCTCGTTCTCACAGAAGGTGCGGCGGGTGGAGTATCACCAACTCTGCAGGATTCCGTGCTGGCGCATTACCACGGCACGTTCATTGACGGCAGTGTCTTCGACAGCTCCGTGGATCGCGGCGAACCAGCCGAATTCGGCGTCAGCCAGGTGATCGCCGGCTGGACCGAAGCACTGCAACTGATGAAGGCTGGCGACAAGTGGCGTCTCTTCATCCCGTCTGCGTTGGCGTACGGTGAAACTGGCTCAGGTCCGATCGGTCCGCACTCTGCGCTGATTTTTGATGTCGAACTGCTGGAAGTGAAGGCGCAGTAAGATAGTTAAGAGACGTGTGCGCATGACCGTGAAAGCGCCGGGTGAGCCAAGGCTTGAGTTCAAGGCGCGGGTCCAAATGTTAAGAGAGCCGGGAGTTGAAGAGTGACGAGACAGGCGCTGGACAAGAACAGTTTCAACGCAGGACTGCTGGACTTCATCGCCGCCTCTCCGACTCCCTTTCACGCGGTCAGCCACATGTCTCAATCTCTGCTGGCGGCTGGATTTCAGCCGCTCGACGAGGTTGATGCCTGGGAGCTGCAGGCCGGGGGGCGCTATTTCGTCACCCGCAACGGCTCGTCAATCATTGCTTTCAGTCTGCCGGTGACGGCATCCACAAGTCAGGATGCCAGCACCCTTAGTAGTACGCCCGGCGTCAGGCTGGCGGGGGCGCACACGGACAGCCCGTGTCTGCGCATCAAACCGCAGCCGGACCTGCGCAAGAACGATTACCTGCAGCTGGGTGTCGAAGTCTATGGCGGCGCTCTGCTCAATCCCTGGTTTGATCGTGATCTCTCGATCGCGGGGCGCGTCGACTTCATGACGCACGATCAGCGGCTGAATTCGTGTCTGATCGATATGAAGAAGCCAGTTGCCGTCATTCCGAGCCTTGCCATCCATCTGGACCGGGAAGCCAACCAGAGCAAATCCATCAACGCGCAGAAAGATCTGCCACCCCTGTTGTCCATCTCCGGTGTCCGTGACAGTTCCTTCGACGAACTGCTCCTGCGCTGGTTGCATGAGCAATGTGACAGGCCGGATGCCGAGCGCGTTCTCAGTCACGAGTTGAGCTTTTACGATACCCAGCGTCCGGCGTTGATCGGCTTGCATGAGGAGTTCATCTCCTCGGCGCGGCTGGACAATCTGCTCAGTTGCTATGTCTCTTTGCAGGCTTTGTTGTGCGGCGGTGGCGAGACCTGCAACATGCTGATCTGCTCCGACCATGAGGAGGTGGGCAGTGCGTCCGCTTCCGGCGCTCAGGGGCCGTTCCTGCGCTCTGTGCTGGAGCGAATCATTGGCTGCACATCGTCACGCCTCGACAGGCGTGCTGAAGACCTGGAGCGGCTGATCCGCAACTCTATGCTGATCTCCATCGACAACGCCCATGGCGTTCATCCGAATTATGCGGACAAACACGACGGCAACCATGGCCCGATCCTCAATCAGGGGCCGGTGGTGAAGATCAACGCCAATCAGCGTTACGCGAGCAACAGCCGCTCGGTGGCCTATTTCAAATCCCTGTGTGCGCAGGTCGACGTGCCGGTGCAGGCCTTTGTGGTGCGCAGTGACATGGCCTGTGGCAGCACCATCGGACCGATTACGGCGGCGGGTATCGGTGTCGAGACGGTCGATATCGGCGTGCCGACGTTTGCCATGCACTCGATCCGCGAGCTGGCAGGCAGCGATGACGCCCACAGCCTCTATCGTGTGATCAGCAGGTTCTTCAGTTAACGTCCCAGTGGCAACCTGCGCAATTCCCTCAGCAGAAATCGCGCCGGATGCAGACAGTCACTTAGTGGCTGCTGCAACGGACTCACTTCATTGCCGATCAGACTCGCCAGATATTCACCAAGCAACGGACAGTTGGAAGCCCCATGGGAGCCGTGGCCGACGCTGATGTACAGGCCGGGCAGGTAGGGTGGAAGTTGTTTGGGCGCCTGCCTCTCCCATTGTTTCAGGGTAGGGTACAAGGCCGTCAATGTCGCAAAGTCCGGCACCGGACCGGCGATCGGCATGCGATCACTGGTACTGGCCCGCACAGAGACTCTGCCCCCGCTAATGGCGTCGGTAGTCAGCGTGTCGACAGGGAAATGGCCGCTGATTCCCGAGATGTTGTCGCTATGTTCTCTGGCCGAGATGGCGAGATCGCTGACATCCTTCGAGTAACTCGCCCCGGCGCTGTGCAGACCAGCGTGGGCCGGGCTCATGTAACTCAATCCGCACACGACGCTGCGCAATGCCCGGGTCGCCCCCGATTCCTGCACATAGCTGACTTGTCCTCGCAGAGGTGTCAGAGGCAGCGGCGCCGTCTGGCTGAAGCGCTGCGCTGCAAAGCTGTTGGCGATGACGAGGGTGGGTGCGCTGACGATCGGCAGACTCCCTCCAGCGCCGAACACCTGCCAGTGGCCGTTCTCATACTCCAGCCGCTCGACCGGTGTAATGCCGGAGAATCGAATCAGGGGGTGTTGCAGCCAGGCTCGACACAGGGCAGCGGGATTGAGCCAGCCACCCAGCGGGAGGAAATTGCCGCCGCCATCTATCGCCATCCCGCTCAGGGCTGCCGCCTCCTGCTGATCGACCTTGCGTACCACTTGCTCGGAATAGAGGTCCAACTGTACTTCCGGGCAACGCTCGCGTCGGGAGCTGAAGGCGGTGTCGAGGTTCAGCACACCACAGGGATGCCATTGGATGTCGGCCACGTCCTGCTGGATGGCGTTGAAGTGTCGCACCGAATATAGAAACGATTGCAGGTTGAACTGCCAGCCTGCGTTGACCGCATTGCTGAGACGGCATTGCAAAACCGCCTGCCGATTACCGGAGGCACCGCTGGCGACCTCGCCATTCTGTTCCAGCACAGTGACGTGAAACCCGCGCCGGGCCAGAGCATGCGCGGCACTGCAGCCAGCCAGCCCGGCGCCGATGACGATTACCTCGCGAGAGGAAGCCACGTATTCGGGAAGTCGCAGCCAGGGCGCGCTCACTTTGGGAGCGTAGGCAGTCTGCCCCGTTCCCACAAACTCACCATGCAGCATGTGGCGCTTCTGTCCGAAGCCCGGTTGCTTGCTCACTTGAAAACCACATTCCTGCAGATTACGCACGACCTGACCCGCCACGCTGTAGGTGCTCAATGTGGTACCGGGCCGACTTAGTTGTGCCATTGTCGCCAGCAGGGGCGTGCTCCACATGTCCGGGTTGACGCGCGGCGCAAAGCCATCGAGAAACCAGGCGTCGACTTTTACCCGATCACGCAGCGGCTGCGCGGCGAGCATCGCGGCGGCGTCACCGTAATAGAGATCGAGGGTCACTTCGCTGCCGTTGTCCTGGCTGCGCAGGTGCAAGCGGTGATAACCCGGCGAGTGATCCAGGTAGGCGTTGAGCAGGCTCACACTGAAATTGCTCAGCTCCGGCCAGCTTGCCAGCGCCTGCGCGAGCACGCTCGCCTGCATGGGAAATTTCTCGCAGGCGATGTAGTGCAGGCGCAAGCGTGTTGGTTGCAGTTGTTGCCAGGCGCGCCAGCAACACAGGAAATTGAGGCCGGTGCCGAGGCCCAGTTCTGCAATCGTGAAGCAGTGCTGAGGACTCGTATCGGCTGTGTCGTCTATCAACAACTCCTCGCGTAGCAAGTGTTTGTGCAGTAAGTCATCAAGAGTTTGCCAGCGCTCCTGCAGCCGATTGGCGGCGATAAACACATGCTCGGTTTCTTCGAGTCCGCCCTGGCGTGAAAAGTAGATATCGGCGAAGCGACTGGAGTAGGGCGCACCGTTTTCCTGCCAGACTATTTCGGCATTTTCGAGGATTTGATCGGGAGATTTTTGCATCGCGGGAGTTTAGCAGATTGCCCCGACGGGCGGTTAACCGGCAGCCCGCTGTCTTATCGCGTCCGGAATAGGGTAAAATGCCCGCCTTTTCCGCCACCAGACACAGCATTTGAGACGCGCATGATCGAGACCAATTTAACGCAGCTGAAAATCAAGGACTTTACCGCCCGCACCGAGATCCTTCGGGGGTATCTTTGACTACGATGAAAAGAAGGATCGGCTGAAGGAAGTGGAGCTGGAACTGGGGGAGTCCAATGTCTGGGACAAACCCGAAGTCGCGCAAGCGCTCGGCAAGGAGCGTGCGGATCTCGAACTGGTCGTCAATACCATAGATCACATGCACAGCGGTCTGGCAGATTGCCGGGAATTACTGCAGCTGGCCGAGGACGAGGACGACGAAGACCTCTTCAACGAAGTGAACGTTGAACTGCAGAGCCTTGGCGCCAGACTCGAAGCGCTAGAGTTCCGCCGCATGTTCTCCGGCAAGATGGACATGAACAATGCGTTTGTCGATATCCAGGCGGGTTCTGGTGGCACCGAGGCGCAGGATTGGGCGGACATGCTGTTGCGCATGTATCTGCGCTGGGGCGAGGCCAAGGGTTTCGGTGTGGAAGTAGTGGAGGTGTCCGCTGGCGAAGTCGCGGGCATCAAGAGCGCGACCATTCATCTGACTGGCGAATATGCCTTCGGCTGGTTGCGGACCGAGACGGGTGTGCATCGTCTGGTGCGGAAGTCTCCCTTTGATTCCGGCAATCGCCGCCACACGTCGTTCTCCTCGGTGTTTGTGTCTCCCGAGGTCGACGACGATATCGAGATAGATCTGAACATGTCCGATGTGCGGGTTGATACCTATCGCGCCAGCGGCGCCGGTGGTCAGCACATCAACAAGACCGACTCCGCTATTCGTTTGACCCACGAGCCGACGGGCATCGTCGTGCAGTGTCAGAATCAGCGTTCGCAGCACAAGAACAAGGATCAGGCGATCAAACAGTTGAAGGCCAAACTCTACGAAATGGAGGAGCTGAAACGCCGCGAGGCTGCGCAGGAAATCGAGGCGGAGAAATCCGACATCGGCTGGGGCAGCCAGATTCGTTCCTACGTGCTGGATCAGTCGCGGATCAAGGATCTGCGCACTGGCATAGAAATCAGTAATACCGGCGCCGTCCTCGACGGTGATCTGGACAAGTTTATCGAAGCAAGTTTGAAAATGGGGCTATGAATCCAGTGACAAATCACAATGAGCAAACAGGCGATGATTCGCATCACGACGAAAATAAACTGATCGCGCAGCGCCGCGAGAAGCTGGATGCGATTCGCGTCAAACGCAATGCGTTCCCGAATGATTTCCGCCGTACCCATTACGCGCGCGATCTGATCGCAGCTTTTGGCGAGAAGGACAAGGAAGAGATCGACGGCCTGCAGGTCAATGTGAAGGTGGCAGGACGCGTCATTCGCATGCGCGGGCCGTTCCTGGTGATTCAGGATGTGTCCGAACAGATGCAGCTCTATTTCAATCCCAAAGAGCTGTCCGAGGAATTGCTGGCCGAGATCAAGGGTCTCGATCTGGGCGATATCGTGGGCGTCGAAGGCAAAGTCTTCAAGACCGGCAAAGGCGAGCTGACTGTGTGGATCAGTTCGCTGCGTCTGCTCACCAAAGCGCTGCGTCCGTTGCCGGACAAATACCGTGGCCTATCCGACACGGAAGTGCGCTACCGCCAGCGTTATATCGATCTGATTGCCAATCAGAGTTCACGTGACACCTTCGTCATGCGCTCGAAAATTGTCAGCAGCATGCGTCGTTTCTTCGAGAGCCACGATTTCATGGAAGTCGAGACGCCGATGATGCACGTGATTCCAGGCGGCGCCTCCGCGAAACCTTTCATCACGCATCACAATGCGTTGGATCAGCAGATGTATCTGCGTATCGCGCCAGAGCTGTATTTGAAGCGTCTGGTGGTTGGTGGCTTTGAGCGCGTCTTCGAAATCAATCGCAACTTCCGCAACGAGGGGCTGTCCACACGGCACAACCCCGAGTTCACGATGATCGAGTTCTATCAGGCCTATGCCGACTATCATGACCTGATGGACCTGACGGAAAATCTGTTCCGCAAGATTGCACAGGACGTGCTCGGCACGACTCAGCTCTCCTATCAGGGTTTGCCGCTGGATTTCGCCGTGCCGTTCAACCGCTTGAGTGTGCGCGAGTCCATCATTCGCTACTGCGAGGGCGTCGCGATGCACGACTTCAGAGATCGTGACGCCGTCGCCGCACTGGCGAAGCGGATGGCGGTGCCCATCGAGGATTCATGGGGCACCGGGCGCGTCGCTATGGCGATCTTTGATGAGCGTGTGGAGCACCAGCTGCTGCAGCCGACCTTCATCACCGAGTACCCAACCGAGATATCGCCACTGGCCAGAAGCAACGACGACAACCCTGAAGTCACCGACCGTTTCGAGTTGTTCATTGGCGGACGCGAGATTGCCAACGGTTTCTCAGAGTTGAACGATGCCGAGGATCAGGCAGAACGCTTCCACGCCCAGGTGGCGCAGAAAGAATCCGGTGACGACGAGGCCATGCATTACGATGCAGACTTCATTACGGCGCTGGAATTCGGTTTGCCTCCTACGGCGGGTGAGGGGATTGGTGTCGATCGTCTGGTGATGTTGTTTACCGATGCGCCTTCAATCAAGGATGTGCTGCTGTTCCCGCACATGCGTCCTCATCACGAAAAGTGACACTGGTGGAGAGTGGCCGATGGAGCGCGTGCGGCTGGAACAGTCCTGGAAAGAGTTGCTGTTGCCGGAGTTCGAGCGCGACTACATGCGGTCACTGCGTGAATTCTTGTTGCGTGAGAAACAGCAGGGGAAAGCCATTTTCCCTGCTGGCAACGACATCTTCAATGCGCTGAACTCCACGCCGTTCGATCAGACCCGAGTCGTCATCCTGGGGCAGGATCCCTATCATGGCCCGGGTCAAGCTCATGGGCTGTGTTTTTCCGTTAGACCTGGAGTTGATACTCCGCCATCGCTGAAGAATATCTACAAGGAGATCGCTGCCGATCTTGGCATACCGCCGACGCGCAGTGGCTACCTCCAATCCTGGGCCGAGCAAGGCGTGTTGCTGCTCAACGCTGTGCTGACCGTTGAGGCAGGACGTGCGGCATCGCATCAGGGTAAAGGCTGGGAGCAATTCACGGATCGCATTGTGACGCTGCTCAATGAACGCCGTGAAGGTCTGGTGTTCCTGCTGTGGGGAAGCTATGCGCAGCGCAAGGGCGAGATAATTGACCGCAACCGCCACCTCGTTCTCGAGTCCGTACATCCTTCGCCGTTGTCAGCGAGTCGTGGTTTTTTCGGTAATCATCACTTTTCCCGGGCTAACAGCTATCTGTCGGCGAACGGGCAGAAGCCAATCGATTGGCGCGTTCCAGAATGACGGAGAAGCAGGGCAGAGACGCAGCATGAGCGATTCAGATAATTCACAACAAGTTTGTGTGGTAGTGGGGGCGAGTCACGCCGGTTCGCAGCTTGCCGTGCAACTGCGAAAAGAGGGTTGGGTAGGGCGCATCATACTGATTGGCGCAGAGACTCAATTGCCCTATCACCGGCCACCGTTGTCGAAGGCGGTGCTGGCTGGTGAGAAGTCTGTAGATGAAGTTGCCTTGCGTCCCCACAGTATGTACATGGCCAGCACCGTGGAACTGCGTCTCGGCGAGCGTGTCGAGCGTCTCGATGTGCAGAAAAAAACTCTCTTCTTGAGCACCGGAGAAAGTATTAAGTACGACAAGCTCGCCCTGTGCACCGGTGCAAAAGTGCGCAGACTGGGGCTGGGAGATGATCTGCAGGGCGTGCACTATCTGCGCACGGCAGATGATGTCGCGAGCCTCAAACCGGAGCTGATCGCAGGCCAGCGAGCGGTGATTATCGGCGGTGGTTATATCGGTTTGGAGACAGCTGCTGTGCTGACGCAATTGGGGCTTGAAGTCACCATATTGGAGGCTGCCGAGCGTCTGTTGCAGCGTGTCACAAGCGTCGTGATGTCAGAATATTTTCAGCGCCTGCACGAGGCGCATGGTGTGAGAATCGTCACTCATGCCCATGTGAGACGCATTGCCGGTGAAGGCAGGGTGTGTGCTGTCGTGTGTACAGATGGCACCGAGTTTGCGGCCGATCTGGTCATTGTTGGCGTGGGTGTGGTTCCCGAAACAAGCCTGGCCGAAGCGGCAGGTTTGGAGGTGGTCAATGGGATCAAAGTGGACGAGTACGCGCGCACCAGTGCCGTCGACGTCTATGCGGCTGGAGATTGCACCTGGCACCCCAGTGCACTGTATGGACATCATGTGCGGCTGGAGTCAGTTCAGAATGCGCTCGATCAGTCACGTGTCGCAGCTGCCAACATTGCCGGAAAGCAGATCGCCTATGAGGCGCTACCGTGGTTCTGGTCGGATCAATATGCCGTCAAGTTGCAAAGCGCAGGGCTGTTGAGTGGTTACGATGACATGCTGGTGCGCGGCGATCGTTGCAATCAGGATGGCAAGGGCTTCTCGGTGTTCTACTTTCGTGAAGGCAAGATGATAGCGGCTGACTGTGTCGATCGGGCCAAAGAATTCATTGCCTGCAAACGTCTGATTGCCGGGCGCCTGGACGTCAACAGGCAGGCGCTGCTGGATGAGGCCACTGCTCCCGACACGTTCGCCTCAGTTTGACTGGATGCCGCCAGTGTAGATGCAGCCACTGGTGCAGGTCTCGCGAATCTCAATGCCGCAGAGTTGCGGTAACACTGGCTGGAGTTTGTTCCATATCCAGATCGCGAGATTCTCGCTGGTGGGATTTTCGAGACCGGGGATTTCGTTCAAGTAGTAATGATCGAGCTGTTTCCAGATTGGATGGAAGGCTGCCTTGATGTCGCCGAAATCCATGACCCAGCCAGAGTGCTCGCCGACCGCGCCCGACACGGCGACTTTCACCATGAAGGAATGTCCGTGCAATCGGGCGCACTTGTGTCCCTCGGGAACGTGAGGGAGTCGATGTGCTGCTTCGAAGGTAAATTCTTTATAGATCTGCATGATAACCGGGTGTTTGTTGAGAATGAGCGGCGGCAATGCTACCGGGAGTCGCGTTTCAAGTACAGTTGGATTGACATATAATCCGGGGCGAAAGCCCGCGCCGATCAGGAAAAAGCATGCCTGAAAATCAGACATCTGCTATCCGCTATCTGAAAACCATTTCCCGCTTCCTGCTTAAAGGCCGGCGTCTTCCCGTGGCTATTAGCCTGCTGGTGACTTTTCTGGTGACCTGGATGGAGATCGCGCCAGCGCCGGGAGTTGGCACTCTGATCGGGCGTCTGGACAATCTGATTTACGATCAACGATTCAACCTGATGCCCAAGCCGGTCAAAAATCCGGAGAACAAGATTGTGATCGTCGATATCGACGAGCGCAGTCTGCAGGTCGAGGGGCAATGGCCGTGGGATCGCTTCAAGGTAGGCCGACTGGCAGAAAAACTCGAAGAATACGGTGTATTGGTCACGGGCTTCGACGTCACATTTCCTGAGCCGCAGCGCAATATCGTTCAGGATCTGCTCGGACGGGTGGGCAACGAGCGGCTGGGAGGCGGGCTGGCAACACAACTGCTGGGGCTGGAGACGGAGTTGGATGCCGATCGCTATATGGCGCAGGCTATCAGCGGTCCGCTGATGTCGGTGGTGCTGTCGATATCATTCAACCCCGTGCAGGAAGTCCAATACGGTTCTCTGCCCGCTTCGATAGTGAATATCGATGCCGATATCGCTGACCGGGTTGCCCTTCAGGAGATGGCCGGATACACGAGCAATATCGCCGTGCTGCAGGAAGCTGCCGCTGGCGCAGGGATCATGAATCAGTTGCCGGACCTCGATGGCATCATTCGAAGGGTGCCGCTGGTGGTACGCTATCAAAATCAGCTCTACCCAACACTGGCGCTGGAAATGGCGCGAGTCTATTTCTTTGAGGATCGCTTCGATCTGGTTACACAGCCCTCCGGCAGTGTGCATCAGGTGGAGGGCATCCGCATCGGCAGCAATGCTGGTCAGTATGAATTGGCCACAGACAGCAGGGCACAGGTGCTGGTGCCTTACACCGGACGCTCTATTCTGAGTGGTGAAGGCCAGTTTCCTTTCGTGTCCGCGACAGATGTCCTCAACGACAATGTAGACCCTGCCATCCTGGAGAATGCTCTCGTACTGGTTGGAACCACCGCAACGGGCCTGTTTGATTTGCGCTCCACGCCGCTGGAAGCCGTATACCCGGGAGTGGAAGTGCACGCCAATATTCTCAATGGCCTGCTCGATTCGTTCGTGGTTCAGGAAATCGCTGCAGGACAGCAGACCGATCTGCAGCAAGTCATGAACGGGATTGAGCAATCACGAGGTGTCGCCTTCCCTTATCAGCCGGTCTGGGAGCATGGCGCCATTGTTTTCACATTGCTGGTGACTGGTGTGTTGTTGAGTTTGTTGTTGCCAGCACTCGGCCCTGCCGTTCTCGCGGTGATGATGCTGGCGCTGCTGGCGATGGCAATCTGGAGCAATTTCCTGCTGTGGTCCGTGTATCGCATGGACATCTCGCTGACGTTGATCCTTCTCCTGATTGTGCTGCTGGGCGTTGTCAACATGGCCTACGGATTTCTCAGCGAGCGTCGCTCACGCAAGGCCATCAAAGGAATGTTCGATCAATATGTGCCACCGGCCCACATCGATGAAATGTTGCACAATCCGGATGCCTATACCTTTGCAGGTGAGAGTCGCGAGATGACAGTGCTGTTCGCCGATATCCGCGACTTCACCACCGTGTCCGAGGCGTTGACCGCGACCGAACTGAAGCAGCTGCTGAATGAGTTTTTTACGCCAGTCACCGGCATCATCTTCGAACACAACGGCACAGTGGACAAGTACGTCGGCGACATGGTGATGGCGTTCTGGGGCGCGCCTCTGAAAGATCTGAATCACCGTTATAACGGCGTCAATGCGGGGCTGCACATTCTCGACAAGGTCGAAGAATTATGCGTGGAATTCGAGGCCAAGGGATTCCCCAGAGTCAAGATCGGTGTCGGTATAAACAGCGGCATGATGAACGTGGGAGACATGGGATCTGTATATCGACGCGCGTATACCGTGCTTGGTGACGCCGTGAACCTGGCCTCACGACTTGAGGGGTTGACGAAATATTACGGTGTGAAATTCCTGCTCGGAGAGCAAACAGTCAACGGGCTGGAAGGTTTCGTGTGTCGATTGATTGACAAGGTCAAAGTGAAAGGCAAAGACAAGGCCGTGAAAATTTATGAGCCTATGTGTCGCACTGCAGAGGCTACACCGGAATTGCTCGACAGTATTGAAGAGTACGAGAAGGCGCTGAATTGTTATTTCAACAAGGACTGGGACGCGGCGCAGACACAGTTTGAAGCGTTGCAGCATAAATTTCCGCAAGCGTTGTTGTATAAAATTTATCTTGAAAGAATAGAGTCATTGCGGCACGAAAATTTACCGGAAGACTGGGATGGTTCGTATCAGCACATGAGCAAATAACCGCGTTTAACAGCTTCAAACAACCTTAGTCAAGGCTTGTATACGAACCTTGCGCTGTTCGAAAAACAGCTAAGGAAATTCATTGACATGTCACCCTAAGTCGGTAAAATGCGCGTCACCTAAGAGAGCGGGTGATTAGCTCAGTTGGTAGAGCGTCGCCCTTACAAGGCGAATGTCGGGGGTTCAAATCCCTCATCACCCACCAGTAAGGCGCTTCACTGC
>JAUSMU010000231.1 GCA_030645995.1 Gammaproteobacteria bacterium
GGGGCGCTCAAGGTTGTAGATGGCCACGGACTCATCGACCATTAGCCTGGCTTGCACCAGATCAGCGGGGCGCTGCAACAGCAATTCACCCTTGAGAATTCCGTTGATTCGTTCGGCCAGAGCATTCTGATAGCAGTCATAGCCGTCGGTCATGGAGCACGTCAACCCGTGGGCCCGATGAATCTTCTGGTAGTCATCCGAGCAATACTGAATACCCCTGTCCGAATGGTGTATCAATCGCTGGCGGCTTTGACGATGCTTAAGGGCCGCCCCTTTAGGGCCTGGCTGACCTGCTCAGTGTGCAAACTGTCATGAACGTGATGTCCTACGATTTTGCGAGAGTACGCATCGGTTACCAAACTCAGGTAGACAAATCCACTGTGGGTGGGTAAATAGGTGATATCAGCCACCCAAACTTGCTCGGCTGCGTAGGGTTGAACCTGCTCTACTCCTGCTTTGAGCAGATTCGGGTGGCGGCGAAACCGGTGGTGACTGTCCGTGGTCTTGTGGTACGCCCGCTTGGGCGCCACCAGCATGTGTGACTGGCGCAGAATGCCAAACAGCGCATCGCGCCCGACCCTCAAGCCCTCGTCTGCAAACGAGTTGGAAAGCAGATGGTGCAACTTGCGCGTCCCAAGGCGGGGCTGACGCAGCCGCTTGGAGCGAACCAGCTCAATCACCCGCTCGTTGCACTTGTGCACTTCGTTCTGGCGATCAAGTCCTTGGTAATACGCTTGGCGGCTCATGCCAATATAGTGGCAAGCCCTGCAAACGCTCAAGCCTTTGACGAGCTTTTGCGTGAGGACTTGCCCGAAGGCTTTTTTACGACACGCACCCCGTAGTCTTTCTTGAGCACGTCCAGCACCGCTTCGAACAGCTGTGCCTTGTCTTGCGCGTCTTTGAGCTGAACTTCCAGCTCCTTGATTCGCTGCTCGGGTGTAGGCGGTTTGGATGCACCAGAATTTGATAGATGACTCATGCAGGGCGATGATGCCATTGAGCCCCAACGTTGCTGGCCGTGCTTGCGTAACCACACCAAAACAGTGGATCGACCTTGAATACCGTAGCGCTGCTGTGCCTCTTTGTAGGTCAGTTCGCCTTTTTCTATTTGATCAACAACACTGAGCTTAAAAGCCAGCGTGTAG
>JAUSMU010000232.1 GCA_030645995.1 Gammaproteobacteria bacterium
CGGCAGGGACATCAGGCCGGTGATGAGGCGCTGCGCTTGTTCAGCGAGCTGTGTCGCCGCGAGGCGCGCAAGGGCGATGTGTTTGCCCGCTTTGGCGGTGAGGAGTTCGTCCTGTTGTTGCCCGACACCAGGCTGGGGGACGCACAGCGCTTGCTTGAGCGCTTGCTGAAAGCAGTTGCGGCGCTGGAAGTGCAAGGCCCACAAGGGGCATTTGGCTTCCAGGCCAGCGCCGGGGTCGCGGAGCTGCGCGCTGGCGACTCGCAGGACAGTTTCATGCAGCGAGCGGACAAAGCGCTGTATCGCGCCAAACATATGGGGCGCAATCGGGTCGATGTCGAGAGCTGAGCGCTGTTCATTCAGCCCTCGTCGTCCGACGCGAAGTCCGCACCAGCATCCTCTCTCAACACCATGTGCGGCTTGCCCGCGATGTAGTTCCTGCGAAACACCTCGAAGTAGCCTGCCAGCGCCTGCGCGGCCTCCGTCTCCCCCCCGAGTGCCAGAATCATCGCCGCGACCTCTGCCGTGCACAGCTGATGCTTGTGCGCCGCCTCGCGCAGCTGATAGCTGGAGGCATTTTCGGGGTCGATGCCCAGCACCGGCAGGAAGGCCAGACAGGGACTGTTGAACATCTTCTTGGCCTGCCGCCAGGTGCCGTCGAGCATCACATAAAGGGGAGTCTTGCCCTCCCGGACATCGGCGGCCTCGCCCGGTGAATGTATGCAGCGCTCCGGGGCCGCGTACTGGTGCGGGAAGATCAGGATCGGGGCATAGCGTTCGTCGCCGAGCAGTGCCAGCAATGCCGGATCGGGGCGCGTGCGGTCCCAGACAAAGGCATGGTTGTCCTGCATGACATCCGCAATCAGCCGACCGGTGTTGGTGGGTTTGAATGCCTCGCCGTAATACATGATGAAGCAGAAGCCGCTGCCTGCAAGAGGTGCCGGGCGTGACGCGCAGATGCAACCGGTCAGGGGCAACAGGCAGGCGGGGCAGCGTTTGACCTTGCTGCCGCGTGCGGCGAAGGGCTTGCGAGTCTTCAACAACTCGCGGGCGCGCAAGGCCATGATGGAATTGCAGTGCTCAGAAGAGGGCAGTGGCGGTTCGGGCAACAGGGGTTCTGGCAAGAGCGGCGTCCTGAAGTGAGTGATGGGCGCGGATAATAGCCCGTTATGCGTTGCTTCCGGAACCGTTTTTCGGGTTCGTCTCATCGTATTAATGCGCGGAAGGACGGGGTAGTATTTAGGTCGTATCCGGGAAGTATTTGTCGACAAACAGAGGGTAACGATGCAGCAGAATGTGACACAAGGCCCGAACGAAGAAGAGGCCGCCGAGCGGGATGTCCACCGGCCATTGTGGCTCGCAGTTACTCCCTTGCTGGCGCTGTTCGCGCTGCTCGCGTTCAACGTCTCCGTCTATGGTGACGACTCTCTTTCCGGTGCCAATCAGATCGCGCTAATTCTGGCGGCGGCACTGGCCTCGGCGCTCAGCATGCCACTCGGCGTGCGCTGGTCGGAGATACAGAACAAGATGCTGGAGAACCTGCTCGCGGCTGCGCCAGCGATCCTGATTCTGCTGATGGTGGGCGCACTGGTAGGCAGCTGGCTGGTCGGCGGTATCGTTCCGACCATGATTTATTACGGGCTGCAAATCTTCAATCCGGCCATCTTCATCTTCAGTTGCTGTCTGCTTACGATCATCGCCTCCATGGTGACCGGCAGTTCCTGGTCAACCTCAGCGACACTGGGCGTGGCGCTGCTGAGCATCGGCTACACGCTGGGGTTCAATCCGGGGCTAGTGGCGGGTGCCATCATTTCCGGTGCCTATTTTGGTGACAAGATGTCACCACTTTCCGACACCACCAACCTGGCCTCGGGTGTCACTGGTGTTGGTTTATTTACGCACATTCGTTACATGACTCTCACCAGCGGCCCATCAATTCTGCTGACGCTCTTGATTTATCTGGTGCTGGGATTGGTGCTCGGCGCGCCCACCGTGCAGGAGAGTGCCACGGTGGACACACGCGCGGCGCTGGATCATCTCTTCAATCTCAGCCCTGTGCTGCTGGTGATCCCCGGTGTCGTGATCTGGTTGATTGTGAAGAAGGTGGCGGCGCTTCCGGCCTTGTTTGTCGGGACACTGCTCGGCACGGCCAGCGCGGTTGTTCTGCAGTACCCGCTGCTCGTGCAGCTCAGCGCGGAATATGGCAGCCCCTATCAGGTCGTCATGCAGGCAGTGTATGGGGACATCGCCCTGCAGACCGACAACGCGGTGCTGGACGAACTGCTGCAATCTGGCGGCATGAGCGGCATGCTCAATACCATCTGGCTGATCATCACGGCGATGATGTTCGGGGGAGCGATGGAAGCGTCGGGCTTCCTGCACAAGATCACCAGCGTGCTGATCAGTCGTGTACACAGCACCGGCGGGTTGGTGAGTGCGGCGGCGGGCACCTGCCTGTTGACCAATGTCTCCGCCTCGGACCAGTACCTGGCCATTGTGGTGCCTGGGAGAATGTTCGTGAGGGCATTTCGGGAGCGGGGGCTGGCGCCACAGAATCTGAGCAGGACACTGGAGGACTGCGGCACCGTCACCTCGGTGCTAGTGCCATGGAACACCTGTGGTGCTTTCCACGCTGGGGTGCTCGGCGTGGCGACGTTAAGCTACGCGCCCTGGGCGTTCTTCTGTCTGATCAGCCCCTTGATGACGCTGCTCTTTGCGTGGGGCAATATCCGCATTGCCCGCTTGCATTGATCAGACCTTGCCAAACAGTTTTGCATCCAGACTGATGGGTCCGGCGCCTTTGGCGAAGATGACGAGGTATACCATGAAGTACATGGCCGCCAGCTCGCCTCTGTTCAGCGTCGGGAACCAGGCGGCGTGGGCGCTGAGATAAGCCATCACCATCAGGATGGTCGCCAGCAGCGCCAGTGGTCGCGTGAAAATTCCCAGTACCAGCATGGCGCCGCCGAACAGCTCGATGATCGCCGCGATCCACAGCATATTGATACCCAGATTGATGCCGAAGAAATCCATCCCTCCGAACATGGTTTGTGGGTTTTCACCAAACAGTTTGGCGTAGCCGTGGGTCATGAACATCGCACTGCTGAGAATACGCAGCAGCGTCCAGGCAAAAGTCTGTGATTTGAGTGCGGCATTGTCGAGAAATCTCATGAGGGCGTTCATCGCGTAGCTCCTGTGCAGGCCTGCTGCTGTTAATTGTTATGGTGCGTACAAGCGGTGCGGATCAGGAGGTGACGGCCTCGTTGATCATTTCCAGAATCTGCAGGGTCGTAGTCGGAGTCGGCACCATGCGGCCTTCGAGGAACAGTGCTGGCGTGGAGCGGACACCGGAGCGCGTGCCGCTGCGCTGGTCATTGCGGATCTTCTGCAGCAGATCGTCGGAGCGGATGTCTTGACGCGCCTGCTCTACATCGAGTTCCAGCTGGGTCAGATAGCCTTCGAACTCGGCCGTGACTTCGCTCAGAGCCGACCAGTAGGCCTGATTCACATAGAGCAGGTCATACATTTCCCAGAATTTGCCCTGGCGACCGGCAGCCTCTGCGAACGTGGCTGCCTCCCATGCGTGCGGATGCGTGCCGCTGAGAGGATAATGGCGAAACACCAGCTGGGTCTTGTCGCTGATGGCGTTCCAGGCCTGACTCAATAGTTGATGCTCAGAGGCACAGGCAGGACACTGGAAGTCTGCATAGACGACGAGCTTCACGCCCTCCGGGTTGCCGCGCGTGTGGTCTGCCTCGGCGATCTCCACCGGCGAATAGACCTGCCCCTGTCCCAGCATGCCGTAGAGCACGGCAATCACCACCAATGGCCCCAGCACGAACATGGCAATCTTCGCCAGCAGCTTCTGCCGCGCGGTGCGCTGTTCGGCGTCACGCTGCTTCTGTTCCCGGATCTTCTTTTGTTCGTCGCGCTTGCTCATTGGACACTGACCTGTTGG
>JAUSMU010000254.1 GCA_030645995.1 Gammaproteobacteria bacterium
CCATGATGGACAATCGCGTTCTCGGTGTAGCCTGAGGTATAGAGTACTTTCAGGCCGGGGCGCAACGCAATGGCGACCTCGGCCAGCTGGCGGCCATTCATGTCCCCGGGCATCATGACGTCGGTGAACAGCAGGTCGAACGGCCGGGGGCTGCGCAGGTGCTCCAGCGCCTCGGTCGCGTTGGCGGTGGTGACCACCTGATAGCCCAATCCCTGCAGCTGCCCCTCCACGTACTCGCGCACCAGATCGTCGTCCTCCACCAGCAGAATGCGCTCGGTGCCGCCATTGATCCGCTCCGTGGGCGGACGGTCATGGGTTTCTTCCAGTTCTGCCAGCGCGCGCGGGAGGTACATGCGTACCGTGGTGCCCTGGCCCAGCTCCGAGTAGATCTTGATGTGGCCATTGGACTGTTTGACGAAGCCGTACACCATGCTTAACCCCAGTCCAGTGCCTTGGCCGAGACCTTTGGTGGTGAAGAAGGGGTCGAAGAGCTTGTCCAGATGTTCGGGCAGTATCCCGGTTCCGGTGTCGGACACGGCGATCATGACATATTGACCGGCCAGCACGTCCGGGTGGCGCTCGGCGTAACCTTGGTCGAGATGCATGTTGGCGGTCTCGATAGTCAAGCGCCCCCCCGTAGGCATCGCATCCCTAGCATTCAGGCACAGGTTCAGTAGCGCCCCTTCCAGTTGCGCCGGGTCGATCAGTGCTCGCCAGAGGCCACCAGCATGTACCAGTTCGATGTCGATGTGAGCATTCAGGGTGCGGCGCAGAAGTCCTTCCATGCCGTCGACCAGCTTCTTCATGTTGACGACCTTGGGTTCCAGCGCCTGGCGTCGCGCGAATGCCAGCAGCCGTTGGGTCAGCTCGGCACCGCGCTGGGCAGCGTCACGGATCATGGTGGTGATGGTGAGAGGGCGCTGCTGGTCCGCCAGTTCGTCCATCAACAGTTCCGAGCTGCCCATGATGACTGTCAGAAGATTGTTGAAGTCGTGGGCCACCCCTCCGGTTAGCTGTCCCACAGCACGCAACCTGTCAGTCTGCTGCAGCTGCTCTTCGAGATTCTTGCGCGCCGTGATATCGCTGAGGCCGCCGACCAGGCGCAGTGCCTTGCCGGTGGCGTCGCGTAGCACGATGCTGCGATCGGATACCCAGGCATAGGTGCCATCCTTGCGCTGGAAACGATACTCGGCCCGCCACTCGCTGGCCTCGCCCTTCGCCGCCTGCAGGATGCCGGGCACCACGCGCGGGCGGTCTTCCGGGTGGACGCACTGGGCCCAGAACTCCCCCGTGGTCCCCAGCTCCTCGGAGTTGTAACCGAATATCTCGTACATGCTGTCGTTCCACCACAGCTCGCGGGTGTTGGGGTTCCAGTCCCAGATGGCGTCGCTGGTTGCCTTCACCAGATACGTCAGGCGTTGTTCATTCTTCTTCAGCGCGTCTTGCAGCAGGCGATTTTCGTGCACATCAATGGCGGTGCCGTACCACTTCAACACATGGCCCTCGCTGTCTTTGATGGGGCGGGCGTAGACCAGCAGCCAGCGGAAGTCACCGTTGGCGGCGCGGAAGCGGAATTCCTGCGAATATTCCTGTGCGCTCTCCAGGGCGGCCTGCCAGCTCGCCATGCGGCGTTCGCGGTCTTCCTCGTGCACGATCTCTATCCACTGCTGTGCAGAGAGCAGGTCGTGATTGGGAACGCCGGTAAATTCGGCCAGTGCCTTGCTGGCGAAGTCGACTTTGCCGTTGGGGGTAGCGGTCCAGATGATCAACGGCACGACGTTGGCGAGTTGCTGGAAGCGCTGCTCGTTCTCGTTGATGACCTGGGTGAGCTGTTTGGCCCAGGTCAGGTCCTGCATGGCGCCTTGAATCTGAATCACGCGGCCATTGCTGTCATGCACCGGCCGCCCGACTACCCGAATCCAGAGTTGACGACCATCGGGCAGGTTGAGCTGCATTTCCTCGTCATAGATCGTGCCCTGTTCTCGGCAGCGCCGCATCGAACGCAGGATGCGTTCACGGTCCACGGGTGAGTAGAACAGCAGGGCCTCCTCGATGGTGGGCGTGTAGTCCCCCGTCATGCCGTGCAGCTTGCGGATCTCCTGTGTCCACACCAGATGCGGTGATGTGGACCCTTCCGGCGCGGCGGGGGAGCCGGGCAGATTCAGGGCCCATCCGCCCACATGAGCGATGTCGCTGGCGATCTTGAGAAGCAGATCACTCTGCCCGGCCTCGCTCAGCGCGCGGCGCAGTTCGTCGCCGATGCGCTCTCTTTTCTCGATGTGCAGTATCGCCAGCTGCGCGATGAAGGCAGTGCTGGCGAGAGTGAAGACGGACACCAGACGATTGGAGAGTGCGTAGACCAATGCCATTCCAGGGGGAGAAACCGCCGCGCCTACGGCGGTGAGCACAATGGTCAGCGCGGCAATGATGATCACGAAGCGGCGATCGCGGGTCAGCGCCGCCATCAGGATGCAAAGAATGTAGAGGGTACCGTGCGCGAAGCCGAGGGGGGTGAGAAAGTCAGTGGCGAAGATAATGCCCATGACGAGGATGGCGAACAATGTCGCCGTGCGATGGCGGCGCGAAAGCAAGCCTTCTTTCTTCAGCATGTGGCCGGAGCCCTCGTTTATCGTTTTCTTATTGTTCTCAAGGATATCGACAGTCCTGCAGGGAAATCCAGACGTGCAGTGGGCAGGAGAGGGGCGGATACTATATCCTGAGCGCCTTTCCCGCTAGTCTCCCTCAAAGGGTGCGAAAAAATACATGGCCGACAGTCTCAGAAGTCATTTTTACGCCTATATCAGCAAGATTCGCTGGCTGCAGCGCTGGGGGCTCAAGCGCAACGTCATCAACGAAAACGTCATGGAGCACAGCTGGGAGGTGGCCACCATCACTCACGTGCTCGGTCTCATCCGCAATCGCCATTTCGGCGGCACGCTGGATGTGAACGCCGTGGTTGTCGCCGCGCTCTATCATGACTGCGGTGAAGTGATAACCGGCGACATGCCGTCCCCTATCAAATATCACTCACCCGAGATCACGCTGGCCTACAAGGCTGTGGAAAAGCAGGCGGAACGCGAGCTGCTGGGGCTGCTACCCGAGGATCTGCAACCGGACTTCCGCGCCGTGCTGTTGCACGAGGAGATACCCCCCGAACACATGCTGTTGATCAAGGCGGCGGATACGTTGTGTGCGTATCTCAAGTGCAAGGCCGAGGTGCTGGCGGGCAATTTCGAGTTCTCGCAGGCGGAGAAAGACGTGAAGGCGCGCCTGGATCGCATCGAGCTGCCCGAGGTCGGATATTTTCTCGACACCTTCGCACCCAGTTATGGTTTGACTCTGGATGAGCTGCTGAAGTGAGGCACCGTTCTTTGTCTATTAGGGCAGTTTTTTAGAAAAGTTTTTTTGAGGTGAGACAGGGTTATGACTGACAAGGTCGCCAAGACATTCGCCGAACTGGTGGAGCTGAATTTCCAGCTCTATAACAGTTTGTTTCTGACTCTGCCACTGGACGCTGTCGAGCAGACCGGGACACTGCTGCCGCTGCTCAGCGAAGCCTGCGCCGCAGGACTGCAGCACGGGCAAAACCCGGCCGAGATCATTGATGACTTCTTCGAGGTTCACAAGCCAGCCTTCACCGAGGAAGAGCGCATCCAGTTTTTATTCAAGGTTATTCAATACGTGGAGCGCCAGGTCGTGCTCATTGATGCGCTGGAAGACGCCGCCTACAGCCGCATTCATCGCATTGAGGGCAAGGCCTCGCTGGTGCAGTTGATGGACCGAGCCCGCGACAACGATCTCGACGAGAAACTCGGCGGCATTCTCGAGAATTTCGGCGTGCGCGTGGTGCTTACCGCTCACCCGACGCAGTTCTATCCGGGGCAGGTGCTGGCCATCATCTCCGATCTCACCGAAGCGATTTCGTCGAATCAGATCGGCACCGCGCGCAACCTGCTGCAGCAACTCGGCAATACGCCATTCTTTCAGAAGCAGAAGCCCTCGCCCTATGATGAGGCCGTGCTGTTGACCTGGTATCTGGGCAACATCTTCTATCCGAGCATTGGCGACATCGTCGATCAGCTGGCCGAACAATATCCGCAGCAGGTGCTAGGCAATCAGGAGCTCATCACAGTGGGTTTCTGGCCGGGCGGAGATCGCGACGGAAATCCCTTCGTGACCACGGAGACCACCATGAAGGTTGCCGCCAAGCTGCGTTACACCGTGCTCGGCTGTTACCACCAGAACATCCGCGCCCTGAAACGGCGCCTGAGTTTTCGTGGTACCTATGACCGGCTGGTGGCGCTGGAGCAGCAACTGCATGAGGAACTGAGCGAGGCGAAGGTGGAGCAACCGCTGAACCTCGACGCCTTCCTCGCCGAGATCGACGCCATCGAGCAGGTGCTGGTCGCCGAGCATCAGGGACTGTATCGGGACTTACTGCAATCATTCCGGCGCAAGGTGCAGCTGTTCGGCTTCCACTTCGCCAGTATCGACATCCGCCAGGACAGCCGCGTGATCTCTGCGGCGCTGGACGCCGTGATCGCCCAGCGCCGTGATCTGCTGCCCCCGCACATCTTCGAACTCAATTGGCAGCAGCAGATCGATTGTCTCATCAGTTGCAAGGGCCACGTCGATATCGAGTCCTTCAGCGACCCGGTGATCCGCGACACGCTCGGCTCCTTCGCCATCATGCGCAAGATTCAGATGCTCAACGGCGAGCGCGCCACGCATCGCTACATCATCAGCAACTGCCGGGGCGCGTCTGACATCGCTAAAGTATTCGCGCTGTTCCGTCTGTGTGGCTGGGCCGACATCCCACTGACCGTGGACATCGTGCCGCTGTTCGAGACCGTCGATGACCTGCAGCGCGCCGGTGCGTCGATGACGCACATCTACACCAATCGTCATTACAAGGCGCATTTGGAACGGCGCAGGAAGCGCCAGACGGTGATGCTCGGCTTCTCCGACGGCACCAAGGACGGCGGTTATCTGATGGCCAACTGGGCCATCTACCGCGCCAAGGAAGACCTCACGGCGATCTCGCGCCAGTCCGGTGTCGAAGTCATCTTCTTCGACGGCCGTGGGGGTCCGCCCGCGCGCGGCGGTGGCGACACCTATCTGTTCTACGCGGCGATGGGCAAGAAGATCGAGAGCAATCAGATCCAGATGACGGTGCAGGGGCAGACCATCAGCACCTTCTACGGCATCAAAGAAGCCGCCGTGCATAACATGAGTCAGCTGCTCATGGCGGGCCTTGAAAACAACCTCTACGACCGCGCCGAGCGGGAGCTGGACGACGAGCAGCGCGCGCTGATGGAAGAGCTGGCGCAGTCCAGCTATCGCACTTACGAGGCCTTCAAGAAACACGCGCTGTTCCTGCCGTATCTGGAAGAGATGAGCACGCTGAACTATTACGCGATGACCAACATCGGCAGCCGTCCTGCGAAGCGTGGCACCACGCGCAAGCTGAAATTCGAGGACCTGCGGGCTATTCCGTTTGTCGGCGCCTGGAGCCAGCTCAAGCAGAATGTGCCAGGTTTTTACGGCGTCGGCTCCGCTCTCAAGGAGCAGGAAGACAAGGGCAACTTCGACGCCTGCATCCGCCTGTATCAGCGCTCGCGCTTCTTCCGCGCGCTGATCGCCAACAGCATGCAGAGCATGAGCAAGACCAACTTCGCGCTGACCCGCTACATGCAGGACGACCCGCGTTTCGGCGTGTTCTGGAACATCCTGCACGACGAGTACGAACTCAGCCGCGCGATGGTGCTGAAGATCTCCGGCCAGCAACAGCTGCTGGAAGACAACCCTCGCAGCCGCATGAGCATTCAGCTGCGCGAACGCGTGGTGTTGCCTTTGCTCACGGTGCAGCAGTATGCGCTGATGCGGATTCAGCAACAGCGCCAGAGTGAAGGGCACCCGCTGCTGGAGCAGTACGAGAAAATGGTGATGCGTTCGCTGTTCGGCAATATCAATGCGAGCCGCAATTCGGCCTGAAAAAAGAATCTGGGAAGAGAATAAAAACAATATGAATCCAAGTCGCGTCCTGTTCGCGAGCCTGATCGGTACCACGATCGAGTTCTTCGACTTCTATATCTATGGCACCGCCGCCGTGCTGGTGTTTCCCGCGCTGTTCTTCCCGGGCTCCGACCCGGCGACGGCCACACTGCAGTCACTCGCCACCTTCGCACTCGCGTTCTTCGCGCGGCCGATCGGCTCGGCACTGTTCGGCCACTTCGGCGACCGCATCGGCCGCAAGGCGACCCTCGTCGCGGCGCTCCTCACCATGGGTTTGTCGACGGTCGCCATTGGTCTGCTGCCCACCTATGCCTCCATCGGCTTGCTCGCCCCCGCATTACTCGCGTTATGCCGCTTCGGGCAGGGCATCGGCCTGGGTGGCGAATGGGGTGGCGCTGTGCTGCTCGCCACCGAGAATGCACCACCGGGCAAACGCGCCTGGTATGGCATGTTTCCACAGTTAGGCGCCCCCATCGGTTTCATTCTCTCCACGCTGGTGTTCGTGGTGCTCAACGCCACGCTCACCGAAGAGCAGTTCTTCGCATGGGGCTGGCGCGTGCCCTTCATTGCCAGCGCGCTGCTGGTCTTGGTCGGACTCTATGTGCGCCTGCAGATCACCGAGACGCCCGCGTTTCAGCAGACTATCGACAAAGAGGAGCGCGTCAAGGTGCCACTGGTCACCGTTTTGCGCGACCACACCAGCACGCTGATTCTCGCTACGCTGATGGCGACCACCACCTTCGTCACGTTCTACCTGATGACGGTTTTCACCCTCAGCTGGGGCACCAGCCAGCTCGGCTTCGCGCGGCAGGATTTCCTCATCATGCAGATCATCGGCGTGCTGTTCTTCGCCGCGATGATCCCCTCCTCGGCCATCGTCGCCGACCGTGTCGGCCGCCTGCGCATGCTCATCTACGCCACCGTCGCGATCATGTTGTTCGGGCTGGTGTTCGGGCCACTGTTCGCCGGAGGCAGCACGTTCATGGTGATCGTGCTGTTGTCGCTCGGACTCGGCTGCATGGGTCTGACTTACGGCCCACTCGGCACTGCATTGTCGGAATTGTTCCCGACGGCGGTGCGTTATACCGGGGCGTCCCTGGCCTTCAACCTCGCCGGCATTCTGGGCGGATCGCTGGCGCCCTACATCGCCACGTGGCTGGCGGTAAATTATGGCATCGCGGCGGTGGGGTACTACCTCTCGGGCGCAGGGTTGGTGACGCTGGCGGCGCTGGTGGTGATCAGCAGAGGGGAGCATGGGGAGAGGGAGAGGTTGGGGGAGTAACCCCCACATCCATGCTACACTTCGGCCACGAATGGGGTCTGCCGCGAGTTGTTCCGGCCCCCGGATATCCAAGTTCGGGGTGACCAGCCCCTCGATGATGAGAGCGATTTCATGAAGCAAGTTTTGGCCTTGATGGTGT
>JAUSMU010000257.1 GCA_030645995.1 Gammaproteobacteria bacterium
TCAAGCCAGTTTTTCTTTGCTCAGATCCTTGAGCAGTTTGCTGGTGACGGTAAGCATTTTGGCGTTCTCGACAAACTCCTTCTTCAGTTTGCCAACCGTCGTGGAGACGGTGCCATAGCGCTTGAGCTTGAACAATTTGGCAATCGACTGCAGTGTGACTGCAGAAAGCTCCTGGCACAGATACATGGCGACCCAGCGTGGAACATTCTTGGAGCCAGGGCCTCTGGCTGCGGTATAGATGCTCTCTTCGGTCACCTTGAACTGTTGAGCCACTGCAGCAATGATCTGCTTGCAGGACGGACGCCATTTCGCATTGGCGCCACGTGATATCCCTCTGACCTTGGTCGCCGTGCGCCTGGTTTTCGCACCGTTCTTGAATTTTTCATCACCCATGATGGATGACAGGTTCTTCTTGCCATAGAAGTGCGCCATCTCTTCATCGATGCCCGCTGCCGTGTATTCGGCAAACTTTGCCATGCGCTTCGCGCCAGTAGCATTGACCTGTGCCATCACTTCTTCGCGGATCAGCCAGGCAGGAGTCTTGGCTTTGTTGACATAGGCCTGGTAGCTGGACCATTGCCAGGACTCCAATTCGGACTTCCTGACACCCAAATGGATATGGCGAGTCAGCGGCAGGAGATACTTCTCCGGTTGCACCAGCACGGCCTTGTATCTGCCTTTGAACAATGAACCTTCTGTCTTTTTCAGGCGCTGATAGTGTTGCGTGTACAGACCATCAACCTGACGCATAAAGCGGCTCAGATTAGCCTCTGGCGTTTTGATCAGCAGGTGGTATTGGTTCTTTAAAAGGCAGTAAGCATGAACTTCCACATTCAGCCGAAAGCAGGTCTCTTCAAGCCCGGCAAGGAAGGCCTCAAAGTATCGTGAAGACGGGAAAATACGTTGGTCGTCGAGTCCAATATTGGAGACGTGATAGTAGGCGTCTGGGTATTCTATACGAAGCGGTCTGGCCATTGATTTGCTTCCCGGGTCTTGTTTTTATTATGAAATGACGTGTTATATGCCCATTGAATTAGAGTTGACCCTAATACGATGGGTTACAGATAGCTGAATTGGAAAGGGACGTCAACCCGTATGCGGCATACGAAATGAATACGGGACGAGAGGTGTAAATTTCGCGGATTTGCCGTAATTGAGGAAGATTTCAGGTGCAGGGAAAAGGCGAAAGGTCTATTACTAACTACTTATTCCACAGGAGATTGAAAGCGAGGATAGGCACCTTTGCATAAACGGTTGCTCATTCGCTATGGAAATCAGGGAGCTTCTGCGACAAAGATGGCCCTCTTCGGTGCGGGCAGGTCTTCGACGGTCAATGAATGATCCTCTGGTTTGAGGCTGTCAATCAGCGACTGAAACCGCATCCAATCGGTGGTGCGCTGTTCTTCGATGCTCGTGACGTTGACATCGATGACCCGAATGTTCTTGTAGCCGCAGCGTTGCAACCAGTTCATTGTGGTCGCGCAGGATGGGATGAACCAGACATTCGGCATGCGGCTGTAGCGGTCTCTCGGTGTCAGTGCGTACCCCTCCGGACCATCCACAATCAGGGTCTCCAGAATCAGTTCACCCTTGGGCTTCAGGCAGCCCTGCAATTGCAGCAAGTGATCGATGGGGGAGCGCCGGTGATACAGCACACCCATCGAAAAGACGGAGTCGAAGGAGTGCGTTTCTTCAGGCAGCTGTTCCAGCGTTGTAGGCAGAACGTATACCGGTACATCTGGCACGTAGCGCTTGATAGCTCGGAATTGCATGGCGTAGGCGAGCTGCGGATCCACTCCAACGGCCAGCCTGGCCCCTTCACCTGCCATCCTGAAGCAGTGATAACCACTGCCGCAACCGACATCCAGAATCGTCCGGCCTGCCAGCGGAGAAATCTGCCCACGTAACCGATCCCATTTCCAATCCGAGCGCCACTCGGTATCGATGTGGATCCCGAACAGCTCGAAGGGTCCTTTGCGCCATGGCATCAGCAAACGAAGGCTTTCCTGCATCGCCGTCAGTTCTGCGGGCGAGCAATCCTCTGCTCTCCCTACGCTCACGCTGTTCAACAGATCGACGCGACCTGGTCTTACATCCGGCAGGCCATTGACGGCTCGCCGCCAGCGGGGCAGGTCCCCGTTGTTGCGACTCTCGAACCAGTCTTCAGTGCTGAATGTCAGCAAGGGCTCCAGAGGAGTGCCTTCGATCAGTTCGCGCAGGTGTCTGTAGCTCATGGGGATTACTTGAAGGCGACCATTGAGGCGAAGTTGAAGCACTGGAACCAGGTATCGCAGCTGCGAAAGCCTGCCTCCTGCATGCGTGCCTTGTGGGTGGCAATGGTCTCGGGGATCAGAACATTCTCCAGCGCCGAGCGCTTCTGGCTGATTTCCAATTGCGAGTAGCCTTGCACCTGTTTGAACTGATGGTACATGTCGATGAGAAGCTCGTTCAAATGAGCATCGGCAAAACGAATCTTTTCCGACAGGATGAGAATGCCACCAGGCTGCATACCCTCGTAAATTTTGCGGATAAGCCCGGCTCGCCTCTCCTGTGCAATGAATTGCAGCGTGAAGTTGAGAACCACCACGGAGGCATTACTGATCTCAACGTCGTCGAGGTCAGCGCACACCAGCTGAATATTTTTGCTGTCCTGTCGAGTATCCAGAGCCCTTTGAAAGCGTTCGATCATTGCCGCAGAGTTGTCGACGGCAATCAGTTGATAGTCTTTGTGGGAGATATGATGCGTCATCGCCAGC
>JAUSMU010000259.1 GCA_030645995.1 Gammaproteobacteria bacterium
GCGACACCCCGATCTTGCGGGCGAAATCACGCTGCGAAGAATTTCCCCGCTTTTCTTTGATAAATTTTGCCAGGCGCTGCCGCAGATGAACCATATGTGGTTTATACTGGAAGCCATGAACCACATGGGGTTCAAACGCGCGCCACGAAGGAAGCATGCAAGTCCGGACGCAGTTGCGCGGTGCCATCAGCCATAGCGGTTCGATGGCACCGCGCGTCCAACCCTCTCGCTCTCCTCTCTCTAACTACAGTCCGCCCTCCGATTTGCATCACCGCGCGCCGGTGCATTATGCTCAGGCCTGCTCCGCAGCACTCCTGCAGAGGAACCCTTTCCACGTCTCAACAACATAAGAAGAAGCAGCGATGACGCAACTCGACAACTACGGTCAGCAAACGAAGGGCATGCTCGGTTGGATTGAGCGCACAGGAAACAAACTGCCCGATCCCGTGTTTCTCTTTTTCGGGTTGATCCTGATCCTGGTCGTCATCAGCGTGCTGGCCTCGCTGCTCGGCCTTTCGGCACAGCACCCGACGCAGGTCGATGCCAATGGCAACCCGGTGATGATCCACGCCGCCAGCCTGCTCTCGGCCGCCAACATCCGGCGCTTTCTGGTCGAGATGCCGATGACCTTCACCTACTTTGCTCCCCTGGGCATGGTGTTAGTGGTGATGCTCGGCGCCGGGGTGGCGGAACGCTCCGGTCTGTTCGCCACCGCCATGAGCGCCTTCGTGAAAAAAGCCCCTGCTCTGCTGCTGACACCCGCCGTGGCGTTCATGGGCATGATGGGAAACCTGGCGGCAGACGCGGCCTATGTGGTGCTGATTCCGCTGGCGGGGGTGATCTTCGCGGCGGCGGGCCGCCATCCGATTGCGGGCATCGCGGCAGCCTTTGCCGGGGTCTCCGGCGGCTTCTCCGCCAACCTGCTGCCGGGGCAGCTCGACGCCCTGCTGCTGGGCCTGACACAAACCGCCGCGCAGACCATCGACCCGGCCTTCACGGTCAACATCGCGGGCAACTGGTATTTCATCGCCGTGATGCTGGTGGTGTTCCTGCCGGTCATCTGGTACCTCACGGACAAGGTCATCGAGCCGCGCCTCACCCCCCTGACGGCAAGTTCTGCGGGCAGCACGCTGGGCACCGTGCAGGTTGAAAGTACAGACGGTGTGGTGGAACGACGGGGAATGGCGCGCGCAGGCTATGCGGCTCTGGGAGTGGTGGCGTTGTGGGTGGTGCTGTTTGTCATGCCCGGCACACCGCTGATCGAAGAGGAAGCCGCTGGCGGTGGGCGTCTGCAGCCGTTCTATCAGTCGCTGATTGCCGGTTTCCTGATCCTGTTTCTGGCCTGCGGCTGGGCCTATGGCTCAGCCACCGGCAGCGTGAAGAGTCATCGCGACATCGTGCGCATGATGTCCGAATCCATGGGAGACATGGCCTACTATCTGGTGCTGGCCTTCGCCGCCGCGCACTTTGTGGCGATGTTCAGCTGGTCCAACCTCGGGCTGATCCTCGCGGTTAATGGGGCCGGGCTGATCCAGAGTGTGGAGTTGCCGATGACGGCGCTGCTGCTGGTGATTGTACTGACCACCACCTTGATCAATCTCTTCATCGGCTCCGCCAGCGCCAAGTGGGGACTGCTGGCGCCGGTGCTGGTGCCGATGCTGATGCTGCTGGGCGTGAGCCCGGAGATGGCCACCGCCACCTACCGCGTGGGCGATGGCGCCACCAACATCATCACCCCGCTGATGCCCTATTTCGCGCTGATCCTCACCTTCTGCCAACGCTGGAACAAAGATTTCGGTATTGGCAGCCTGGTGGCCACCATGATCCCCTACTCGATCTGGCTGCTCGTCAGCGGCATGGTCATGGTGGTCATCTGGATCCTGTTCGGCCTGCCACTGGGGCCAGGCGTGGGAACCGGCTACAGCGTGGGCGGCTAGCCGCCCGCACCCTGCTCCACATACTTCCAGCTCATCGCTCCGAAGAACATCTCATCCCAGCTCTGCTGCCCCCAAGGCACGGAGCGTGAGGGGTCTGGGTTGCTCTCGTTCTGCGTGGAGTTGTCGAACACGCCGGTAGCCACCACTCTGGTGCCCGCTGGAATGAGCTTCGGCTCTTCCATCAGGTAACGAATCTGCCAGTTGTAGTTGTAATTGGCGATGTTGATCAATTCCTCCTGCGTGCCGTCCGGGTAGAACGCCGTAAAGCGCATGCTCTTGCCGCGGAAGTGCATGTGCGGCAGGAAGCCATACATGTGTGCGTCCTTCTCGATCACTACGCTCTGAGACATCTCGAAAGCCGGGTCGTAAGGAGTGATATTGGTCCAGCCCGGCGTGAAGATGCAGGCACACTGACCTGACATGCGCTCCGCAGGCACCTCACCCTCCGGATAGAACCAGACACCGATCTCGCTGGCGTCTACTGTTTCCTTGCCATTGGTGGTGTAGTGCAACTGCAGACGCAGCTTGGAACCAGCGCGCAGCAGACCGCCGGTATTCGGAGGCTCGATGGCAGGCTCTGCGCCTGGAATGTAGGCCGTGATGTTGGCCTGATTCGGATCGCCGCCGCCAAGGAAACCGCGACGCCCTGTGGCATCCGGAGGAATGATGTCGTTCAGCGTATGGTGCAACACGGTGCGGTCACCGGGAATGTACTGGCTGGCACGCACCCAGCGGTCTGTCTCCAGCCCCTCGAAGGGAACCTCGACAGTGATGTAGTCGAGCACTCCGGTGGCGGGAATGGTCTGGGGTGGCACCTTGACGATCAAGTCCGGCTCACCGAGTGCCCACTTGGTCTCGGGCCAAGTCATCTCCATCAGCGGATCGGTGCCGCCGTCTCTCATGGCGCCCGCCTCAATCCAGCTGATCAGCGTCTGCTGCTCCTGCACCGAGAGGACGTAGTCATTGCTGTAATTGCCCACATGCGGATCGATCTGCCCCGGCGGCATGCGCTTGGTCATCAACACCTCGCGGATCATCGGCGACCAGCCCTGTACCATCGCATGGCTGTCCATCGCAAACGGGGCGATGCCACCGTCACGGTGACAGCGGGCGCAATTCTCGGCCAGGATTGGCGCCACATCTGCTTCGTAGGACACTAGCTCGGTGACCGGATAGTGAATGTCTGCTCCCGGCGCATCCGCCATCGCGACCACTGGCGTACCAACAGCCCTGCCCGCCACCACGTCATCGAGCGCCGTCTCCAGCGCACTGACCGGCCCACGGAATATCACCTCGAAACTGCGCGGATCGTAGAGGAAAGCCTCGCCGCTCTTGTCGATGCCCATGGCCTCGGAGATCACCTGCGCGTCGTCGATCAGCACCGGCAACTGCACGCCGATCTGCGCCAGCGCCTGCTTCACATCGGCACGCGTCTCACCCAGCGGGTTGATCAGCATGAATTCGATGCCCTCGGCATCGAAGCGGGATTGCAGGCGCGCGTAGTCGGCGGCCGCTTGCGCAGTCTGCGCGCTACCGTTGACCTGGACGAGGAAGGCGATGGCCTTGTGATCGTCGTACCAGCTCATGTGGTGGAAGTTGCCATCCTGATCGAGCAGCGCGAAGTCTCCCACGCGCTCGGCCGCCTGTGCCGTGCCCGCCAGCAGGGGCAACGCTACGAGGAGTGTTCGAATGGAGGAGAGCAGCAGTCGTTTGGGAGTTAGTCTGTTCACTATCGTCACCTCTGTTGTTTTTGTTACTTTCAGAATGGCCAGACAATAACACAAGCAAGAATAAGTGGAAGCGCGAACCCTTGCCGAAAAATGAAATCCAGTGGGCTTCAGAAATCGGGTAATTGCTCTCGCGTCAATATAAAGCGAGCGGCCGTTCGAATAGGCAAGGATTGGACATTCGGTTACACTCCGGGCCATTGAAATCCATTGAAAAGGGAGCCCGTATGAAAGAAGCAGTCATCGTCGCCACCGCGCGCACACCGATCGGCAAGGCCTATCGCGGCGCGTTCAAC
>JAUSMU010000270.1 GCA_030645995.1 Gammaproteobacteria bacterium
GACGTCAAACGGGCCATTGAGGATTCCAGAAAATGAAAGACAGTGCGAAATACGCAAAGATTGTGGAATGGTCTGACGAGGACCAATGCTACATCGGAAGAATCCCCGGTTTGATCTACGGCGGTTGTCATGGCCCGGATGAGCAGGCCGTGTTCGCGGAGCTGTGCGAAATAGCGGAGGAAGTGATCGCTACATTCCACGAGGATGGTGATCCGCTTCCTCCACCCACCATCAACGGCAATTTGCCAAAGATTCTGCAGGAGCGGGCGGAAGGCTTTTATGGAAAGTCTTCCACCGAAGGCGCGCGCAAGAGAGCGTGATCCGGTGGCTTGTTGGGGTTCAGTGGGACACTTGATCGCGGGCAGGGCCTTTATGCCCTCTGGGTACGCTCCCACAGCGGAGTTGAGCGCTGAAATACATTTTTACGCGCGTAAATGTGCGAACTAATACATTTTATTGCGCGTTAAACTGCAAAAGCAGTATGATGGGGGCCTCTTGCTGGCCACGGGCTTACCCATGAAACGACTATTGCTGGAGAAACTGCTGGCGTGGAAAGCACAGGAAACGCGCAAACCTCTGCTGATTGATGGGGCCAGACAGTCCGGAAAAACCTACCTCCTGCAAACCCTTCTCGGCAGCGAGTTTGCCAATGTGCTGCGATTGGACTTTCTCGAGAATCCACAGCTTGCCGATGCCTTTGCCGGTTCGCTCTCTCCGGCGGATGTTCTTTCCAACATCGAACTGTTGACAGGTCAGGTGTTCAGTCCGGCAACCGACCTGTTGATTCTGGATGAAATCGGAGAGTGCCAGCGAGCAGTCACCTCACTGAAATACTTTGCCGAAAAGGCCCCGACTTATCATGTGGCTGCCAGCGGTTCCAACATCGGCCTGCTGAATTCATTTCCCGTGGGCAAAGTGGAGCAACACAATCTACGCCCTCTCACATTCCAGGAGTTCCTGTGGGCCGCCAACGAGCCAGCGCTGGTGCAGGCGTTTGAATCACAAGCACAGAGCGCCGCAGCTCACAGTAAGTTGTTCGACAAACTGACCGACTACTACTTCACAGGCGGCATGCCGGAGGCAGTGGCAGCGTGGTTTGATCGCAAGGAACAAAGCATTGTGGAGCGCGTCGGTCGAATCAATCAGATTCACTCAAACCTGATCGACGGCTACAAAAGGGATTTCGGAAAATACGCAGGGAAAACCGACGCGCAGTTGATCGAAGCCGTCTTTAACGGAATTCCCTCGCAGCTATCAGCGGCCATTGATCAGTCTGTAAAACGTTTCAAGTTCAAAGGGGTCTCTGCGCGTAAATCACGCTATGCGGAATTTGAAAGCGCAATCACCTGGTTACACCAGTGCCGGTTGGCACTGAAGAACTATCCGATCGAAGGGCATCCGAGGTCGCCTCTTTCTGCGTACCAGAAAGACAGCATGGTCAAACTTTTCCTTTTCGATGTGGGCTTGCTCAATCACATGCTGAACACCAGTTACAAGGAAATAAAACAGCAGGGCTATGAATACAAAGGCTACATTGCCGAGAATTTTGTCCAGCAGGAACTGGCGGCGCTGGGCATCGAACCGAGCTTTTCATGGAATGATGCTCGCGCCGAGATCGAATTCATCGTGACCAACGAATCAGGTCAGATCGTGCCGATTGAAGTCAAAAGCGGCAAACGCACGCGAGCCAAGTCGCTGCAGTCCTACATTGAGAAATGCGATCCACACAAGACCATCAAGCTGACAGGGACGCAGGGGTCATCGCCCCTGGAGCAGAAAAATATCGTGATGCCGCTCTACTTTACGCGCTACTTGCCGGAGCGGTGGTGAGATTGCATACGATGCCCACAGGGAATCAAGTGTTCATGAGCATATATCGATATTTATTCCATTAAAGTGGCGGTTTTCAGATAACAGCGTGGCGCACCTTTGCCGACACCCACTCCGACAGAATCACCGTGCCAAAAATCAGCACGAACACCGTCGCCACCTGACCCCAGGCGAGGTTATTGATCGCCGCGTTCATCTGCAGGCCGATGCCGCCTGCGCCGACCA
>JAUSMU010000271.1 GCA_030645995.1 Gammaproteobacteria bacterium
CCCGGCCGCTGCGCCCGCCGCCGCTCCACCGCTCAGCGATATGCCCAGTGCGGTCAAGGTCGCCGGTGCGAAGAGGTCATCGCGCCAGCGCCCCTCGATCAGCGGCAGACTGCCCGCCTCGACGTCGTGGCGATTGAAGCGATACAGCCCCAGCAGGGCATCAACGCAGTCCTGTTCCCGGTCGCGCATCCGGCGATTGAATTCCGCCAGCGCCTCGGTCAGCACCCCTTGTTCTTCGGCCCGCTCGACACGAGCCCGGCACGCGGCCGCATCGATGAGCAGCTCTGCGACCAGTTGCGTGGCGGCCAGACGCCGCTCGCGCGCCTCCTGCTCGTGACCCGCCGCCAGCCGCAGCAGTGCCTCACCGCGCTTATCCAGCAGCGTCGCCAGCTTCTCGTAAAAGACACGCTCGCCCGCGCTGGCGGGCGCCACGGTATCGAAGCTCACCTGTACGTGCAGACCGAGCCGTGCCAGCGCATCGCGCCAGGCCCGTTCGTCGGCGCGCGGGTCGCGCACAAAATTCAACAGCGGCAGGATGGGCACGGCACAGTTGGCGAGAATCTCCAGTTCATCGCGATACTTGGCCAGCACCGGGTCGCGGGCGTCGATCACGTAGATGGCGGCGTCGCTCTGCAGCGTCTGTCGCAGCACCTTGGCCTCCTGCTCGAAACGGCCGACAGCGGCTGGGGATTGCAGGAACTGCGCGACCCGGGCCGGGCCGTCGAGACGTCGACCGCCGCCCTCCGCCTGGGCGTCCAGCACTTCCAGCAGGGCGATGGCATCCTCCATGCCCGGGGTATCGTAGAGCTCCACAATCAGCTCCCGCCCTAGATTCAAGCGGGCACCTTCCACATGGCGCGTGGAGCTGGGGCGTGGGGAGACCTCCCCGAAGCCCGCGTCGCGCGTCAAGGTCCGCAGCAAGGAGGTCTTGCCGGTATTGGTGTGTCCGACTACGGCGATCCGCAAGGGGTTAGTCATGTTGAATCAGCCAGGCGTAAGCCGCGCTCTCCGTTGTCATCACCCGCTCCGGCCCGAGGCCGATGGCCGCCAGACTGTTGCGCCAGATTTGTTCCCGATTGGCCGCCGCTGCGACATCTTCGGCCGTGTCCGGGCTGACCAGCCAGACGCGCAGCTCACCCGCGTGATGCGACACCTCGGCCATCCAGCCCAGCGTGCCACGATCCGGCGAGAGCCTTGCGTCACAGGCCAGCAGCAGCCTGGCGGGCGCATGGGCCTCCAGCTGCGCCAACGTTGAGCGGCGCTGTTCCCGGCTTTCAACTACTTCGGTCACGTTGAATCCCCCGCCTCCACTACTTCCACCCCCGCTTCCACTACCCCCGCCACCGGCACCAGTGCGCTGTGTCGCCAGGCGGGCGGGCGGCCAGAGGAGGTCCCTGCCCAACTCCAGCCCCAGCAACACCGCATCATGGTTACGCACACGATGAATTTCGGCCACCTGGGGCGGCAGTGGTATTGTTGGCGCCGCGTCCA
This sequence comes from Gammaproteobacteria bacterium, assembly GCA_030645995.1. Lineage (GTDB taxonomy): Bacteria > Pseudomonadota > Gammaproteobacteria > Pseudomonadales > Pseudohongiellaceae > UBA5078. Next base: position 1,492 of record JAUSMU010000271.1, read on the forward strand.
CCACGCCGGGCGAATAGGGCAATGCGCTGTGTCTGAGCAATTCGGCATAGCCCGGCAGGCTGATATCCAGCGCCAGCCCCGCCCGCAGTTGCCACAGGCGCACGGCGGCGAACATCCACACCAGCAAGCGTGGCAACAGTGCATAGACGAGCAGGCCACCAACCAACCAGGACGACCAGGCACGTCGCGTCGCCTCCGACTGGGCCGCCAGACTGGTGGTGAGGTCTGTTGTGAAACCAGCGGAAGGCGCATCGGTCTGGGTCGCCGCCAGCGCCGCCGTGACCATCTCGGTGTCGGGCACCACAAATCCCAGACGCGCCGGCAGCGCGGCAAAGCCCTGCACCAGACCCGTCATGTCTTCCGGTGCAAGGATGGTGGTCTCCAGCACGAAGCTGTAGCTGCGCAGGCCGAGGGCCAGCAGCATCGCTACCAGGCAGGCCGCCAACACCAGCAGCCACAGGCTGTGAGTGATGAAGCCGAGCCACCACCGCGCCAATCCCGATCGGCTCGTCATCGCGACAAGCGCACGCACGACCGCCACCTCGGCAGCATGGTTCGCGCCGCCTCCGAAGCGTGGCGCGTGGCTCATCAACCACATCCACAACTCGCCGGGCACGCCTGCGCCGACTCGCCCAGTCAGTAGCGACGAGACAACCCAGAGCAGCAACGCCAGCACCGGCATGCCGATCAGACCAAGCAATGTCCAGACAACGTTGACGGCGCGTTCTTGAGCGCCGAAGAACCCCAGTGCGGCGCTGAAACCGCTCAGCACGGCGAGCACGCAGAGCAGCCCCAGCATCAGAGCGGCGCGGCGGCGCCAGGCAAGCGTTGCCTCCAGCATGCCATTGTCGCGGGCAATCGCCGCCGCGCGACGCAACAGCCAGACTTCTTCACCGCCGACGATTGGCAGTGCCTCGTCGGAGAGTTCCGTCGTTCGCGGACCAGAGCCACTGCCTGTGCCGATGCCAACGTCAGCGCCCGCCGCCAGCTCGCGCAGACGCACGGCCTCGGCAAGCCAGCAGGCTTCGAAACGCGACAGCGGTACTTCGGTGGGGGCGAGAGCGGGTGTGATAGGGGCTGCGATCATAAGAAAGTGATCATGTGGACAGGAAGACGCTGGAAATTAAAGACTTTTTGGATCATACGCGCGGCGCCTGACGCCGTAAAGGCAAGCTGCTACACTGGCCTCATCACATTCCAAACCTTCGCGACACAGGGAAGCAGGCATGATCGGTGCGACCATGAATCAGCAGGACAACTCCGGCGGCAATCAGCAACTGCAGCAGCTTTACGGCCATCTGGACTTGGAGACGCTCGACGACACCCTCTTTCGCAGCCAGCATCGCAACGAGGGCTGGCAACGGGTCTTCGGTGGTCAGGTGCTGGCGCAGGCACTGTTCGCCGCGAGCCGCACGGTGCCGTCAGATCGTCAGCCGCATTCGTTGCACAGTTACTTTCTGCGTCCGGGCGATATGGACCACCCGATCATTTTCAAGGTGGAGTGTCTGCGCGACGGCAAGAGCTTCAACACCCGCCGCGTGTCGGCCATGCAGCACGACGAGGTCATCCTGAATCTCGCGGCATCATTTCAGGTGAGCGAGCCAGGCCTCTCACACCAGTCGGAGATGCCGCAGGTGCCGCCTCCCGAACAGTGTCTGACCCGCAAGCAGCTGGCAGAAAAGTACAGCGCCTCGTTACCGGCCGGCATGCTGGAGAGATTCTCGCGCCCCTTCGCCATCGACCTGCGATTGGTAGAGCCGGAGAACATGCTGGCCCCCGAGAAGCGCCCCCCGAACCGCAGCGTCTGGCTCAAACTCAACGACGAGCTGCCGCAGGACTATCCGTGGCACGCCCACATGCTGGCCTATGCTTCCGACATGACCATCCTCGAAACCAGCCTGCGGCCGCATGGTCTGAGCCTGTTCTCATCCCAGCTTCAGGTCGCGAGTCTCGACCATTCCATGTGGTTCCACCGCCCGTTCCGCATCGACGAATGGCTACTGTATGTGCAGGACAGCCCATCCAGCGCCGCCGGGCGCGGCTTCAGCCGAGGCAGCATCTACAAACAGAATGGCGAGCTGGTAGTTTCCGTCGCCCAGGAAGGCCTGATAAGAATGCGCGACGTCTGACGCGCCGCTGTGCCCGACTCAAAGCCGTTCCCCTGTGGGAGCGCACCCAGAGGGCATAAAGGCCCCGCCCGCGATCAGCCCTTCCTCAAAGCGAATGAAAAAACCTCTCAGCTCTCGGCAGGTAAGCATTCTCATAATCCAGTGACAACACCACACTGCTGGACCGCCCGACAATCTCATGCCTTGGCACGAAACCAATCACCCGGGAATCCGCACTGTTGTCGCGGTTATCCCCCAGCACGAAAAAAGCATCGTCCGGCACTCTCACCGGGCCGAAATCCGAGAGCCTGCCACCCTGCCGCATACGCACCGTGTACTCGCGCTCCGCATCCACCGCATTCGGGTGAATACTCTCCCGCAGGTCCTCCGCCACGCCTCCCTGTTCGCTGATGAGCGCTTGCCCCGTCGACTCATAGCCGAGTTGCTGGCCGTTCACGGACACGATGTCACCGCGCACCTGCACCACATCGCCCGGCACACCAATCACGCGCTTAACCAAACGCAGTTCCGAGACAGCGGAATCAAAAATGATGATGTCGCCGCGCTGCGGTTCCCCCAGCCGCACGAGTGAGTGATGGGTCAGCGGCACGCGCAGGTCATAGGCCATCTTGTTGACGAAAATGCGGTCG
>JAUSMU010000277.1 GCA_030645995.1 Gammaproteobacteria bacterium
CGCCGCCACGCAATTCCCCTACCCTGTGAATCACCCGGCAGGCCTGTACATCCCAGCGTGCGCGCGCCTGCGCCTCAATGTCGGCCAGCGCCTTCTCGGTCATACCGGGGTAGTGTTCCAGAAACAGCGCTTCCACGCGCGGCTCACTACCGCTGTTGTGTTCGTAAAACTCCCGCACCAGGCCGGTGAATGTGGCGATGGCGCCGGCATTGGCGGCCTCCTCACGCAGGCTGCGGTACTGTTCGGCGATATCGAAGTCCTGAGTCTGTACCAGGATCATCCTCAACCCCCCGTCATCGGTGGAAAGAAGGCCACCTCTTCGCCGCCGCGCAGCGCATGGGAGCGTGCCACGATCGTGTGATCGACTGCGACCAGTACGCGGGAGTTGTCCTGCAGTGCTGCCCAGCGTTCGCCTCGCAGGCTGACCAGATAGTCGACCAGTTGCGCCACATTGGTGACCTGCTTCGGCAGGGGCAACGTTTCCCCGGAGGCACCGAGTTCCTCGCGCAGGCTGGCGAAAAAATTGATTGTCAGCATTGTCATCTACTCTCCGTCACGAACCTGTCAGTCACGAACCTGTCAGTCACGAACATAGTGCCCGGACTTGCCACCGAGCTTCTCCTGCAGGCAGATCCTCTCGATCACCATGCCCTTGTCCACCGCCTTGCACATATCATAGATGGTCAGTGCGGCGACCGACGCCGCCGTCAGCGCCTCCATCTCCACACCCGTCTTGCCGTCAAGGCTGCAGACCGTGGTAATGATAATGCGGCTTGCGTCTTCATCCATCTCGAAATCCACTTTCACAGAGTTCAGCATCAACGGATGACACAGCGGAATCAGGTCAGAGCACTTCTTGGCTGCCTGGATACCGGCAATTCTGGCCACCGCCAGCACGTCACCCTTCTTGTGCCCGCCAGCAATGATCAGCTGCAAGGTCGCAGGCAGCATCGCGACAGTCGCCTGCGCCGTGGCGGAGCGGCTGGTGATGGCCTTGCCGCCAACATCCACCATGCGGGCATTGCCTTGTGCATCAAGATGCGTCAATTCATTCATTGTGTGTGTTCGCCTTTTGCGTGTCAGTGCGTGCGGAGACCATTCCTTGATCACGGGCAGGTCCGCTCCCACACCCCGGGGAGGGCCATTATCCACATTATGTCGGAAGACCTGAAGCAAATCGTCAGCACGATTCCGAGAGGCATTCGCATCCGAATTGCGGTAGCATTGCGCCTTCGTCGAAACCACCGAATCAGAGCCTCAGATGACCCAGTGGACCCCTCACAAGACCGTCGCCACCGTCGTTGAAAAAGATGGGCACTTCCTGATAGTAGAAGAATCAGTCGAAGGCAAAGTCGTCTATAACCAGCCAGCAGGTCACCTCGAACAGGGCGAAAGTCTGTTCGAAGGCGCAATCCGCGAGACGCTTGAGGAAACTGCCTGGCTGGTCACGCTGACCGGCTTTCTCGGGTTATATCAGTACACGGCGGAAAGCAATCGCATCTGCTACGTACGCAGCTGCTTCATCGCCAAGCCCCAGCAGCATTACCCGGACAAGCCACTCGACACCGGCGTGCTGCGCGCCGTGTGGATGACGCGCGCCGATCTGCTCAAACGTCAAGGGCAGATGCGCAGCCCCATCGTGCTGAGGGTTATTGACGATTACCTGGCAGGCAGACACTACCCACTGGACCTCGTCCACTATATGAACTGATCTGCATTCTGACCACCATCAAAAGAACCCGCAGACCAACCACATACACACAGCGCTGAATTCAGGATATGCAAGACAACTCAAACAAGGCCGCCAATGCTTCTACCCGTGTCATGGTCGGGATGTCCGGTGGCGTCGACTCCTCTGTCGCCGCCCTGCTGCTCATCGAACAGGGGTATCAGGTCGAAGGCCTGTTCATGAAGAACTGGGACGAGGATGACGACACCGAGTATTGCACCGCCAAGGCCGATCTCGCAGATGCGCTATCAGTCTGCCAGACCCTCGGCATCCAATTGCACACGGCCAACTTCGCAGCCGAGTACTGGGACAATGTCTTCGAGCATTTCATCCAGGAGTATCGTGCCGGGCGCACTCCCAACCCGGATATCCTGTGCAACCGTGAGATCAAGTTCAAGGCGTTCCTGGACTATGCCAGCGAGCTCGGGGCCGACCTGATCGCCACCGGTCACTATGCCCGCCGAGTAACCAGACAGACTCAACAGGGAGCACAAACCTTCCTTCTCAAGGGCCTCGACAACAACAAAGATCAGAGCTATTTCCTGAGCGCCGTGAACGAGGCAGCTCTGGAGCGCAGCCTGTTTCCCGTTGGCGAGCTGGAAAAGCCGGCGGTACGTGATCTGGCAGCACGCCATGGGTTCATCACCCACGACAAGAAGGACAGCACTGGCATCTGCTTTATCGGCGAGCGCAAATTCAAGGACTTCCTGCAGCGCTACCTGCCCGCGACCCCGGGCGTGATCGAAACTGTGGATGGCGAAGTGGTTGGCAGGCATCATGGCCTGATGTACCACACCTATGGTCAGCGCCAGGGTCTCGGCATCGGCGGCCTGCAGCAGCACGGCGAGGCCCCGTGGTATGTCGTTGGCAAGGACCTGCAGCGCAATGTACTGCTTGTCGCGCAGGGCAACGACAACCATTGGCTGTTTTCCGCCGCACTACGGGCGACACAGCTGTCGTGGATCAACCGAATTCCGCCCGTTCTGCCGCTGCGGTGCATGGCGAAGATACGCTATCGGCAAGCCGATCAGGCCTGTGTCGTGGAACAGGATGGAGATGAAGCGGTGCGCGTCACTTTCACGACCCCTCAGCGCGCAGTAACGCCCGGGCAAACGATAGTGTTTTATGACGGAGAAGTGTGTCTTGGAGGGGCGGTGATTGAACAGTACTACAGATAATTCCAGTGATAACACCAGCGGCGCGGGAGCGCGCTTCAGCGATTGGGAGTACCGCAATATTGCCTTGGCAGTCGTGGCTCAGTGTGCCCAACTGGTCCATGCGCTGGCCTTCACCGGACGAGCCGACCAGCAGCAGATAGATGCCTGTATCGCTCCCCTGCTGATACTGAATCCGGGGACGACCAGCGACGTGTACCCGGATGTCGGCCGCTTTGTCAGTGGCCTCGATTTCCTGCAAAAATCTCTAACCAGCACTGGCGCACGCGAGTATGGCGAGCCGATCAAATACGTGTTGGGCATGACGGTTTTGCAACAACAGCTGATGAAGGTCCCAGCCATGCAGGCGCTTATTCGTCGTCGCCTGCCTTTACTGCCAGTGCGCTACGTCACCGCACAGGACACTGTCAGTGAAGAGACAGGAGAGGTCCTTGCCGACGCAGTCAATCAGCCCTTCGCCGGCTCGTTCGCTGCGCGCCCGACCTCGCAATTCGACCTCAGCGGACTGGCTACCCTCTACCAGGACACCATCAGCAAACTGACCTTTCGCATTCACGTCAAAGGCAACATTGAATTCCTGAAAGATCCTCGGGTGGCAGACAGCATCCGCGCCTTGTTGCTGGCTGGAATACGCTCTTCGTTGCTTTGGCATCAGCTGGGCGGCCGCCGCTGGCATCTGATTGTTTACAAGAAGCGCATTCGCGATTGCGTGAGCCAGGTGCGACGCAAACTGATCACGATTCATTGACCCATTTGATCAACCCTATTTGATTGACCCAATTTCATTGACACACGCAGGAACCGACTCATGACAGCAGGCCCCAAGACACCGCTCCCATTCAGCAGCCTGACGGCGATCTCCCCAATCGATGGCCGTTATCGCAGCAAGGCCGACTCCCTGAGCGCCTATTTCAGCGAGTTTGCGCTGATCCGCTATCGCGTGATCGTGGAGGTCCGCTGGCTGCAACAGCTGGCCGCTCATCCGCAGATCAGCGAAGCGCCTCCCCTCAGCGCCGCAGGCAACGCGGTACTGGAGAGCATCATCAGCGACTTCTCGATTGCCGATGCGCAGCGCGTCAAGGACATTGAGGCCACCACCAACCATGACGTCAAGGCGGTCGAATACTTCCTCAAGGAAAAGGTTCTGAGCCACCCGGATCTGGCGCAGCAGATGGAATTCGTGCACTTCGCCTGCACCTCCGAAGACATCAACAACCTATCCTACGCGCTGATGCTGCGCGATGGCCGCGACCAGGTCATGCTGCCGCTGATGCAACAGGTCATCAACACCCTGCGCACACTCGCGCACGCGCAGGCTGACCAACCCCAGCTGTCGCGAACCCATGGTCAGACTGCCACCCCGACCACCGTCGGCAAGGAATTCGCTAACGTCGTCGCCCGTCTGGAACGCCAGTACGCGCAGTTCCGCGACAATGAAATCCTCGGCAAGATCAATGGCGCCGTCGGCAATTACAACGCTCACCTGTCGGCCTATCCGGACATCGACTGGCAGGCCAATGCCAAAGCCTTTGTGGAAGGCCTCGGGCTGACCTGGAACCCCTACACTACGCAGATTGAGCCGCACGATTACATTGCCGAGCTGTTCTCCGCCATCGGCCGCTTCAACACCATATTGATCGATCTGGATCGCGACGTGTGGGGCTATATCTCGCTGGGCTACTTCAAACAGAGAACCATCGCTGGCGAAGTGGGCTCCTCCACCATGCCGCACAAGGTCAATCCAATCGACTTCGAGAACTCCGAAGGCAACCTTGGCATCGCCAACGCGGTCATGCAGCACATGGCTGAGAAGCTGCCGATCTCACGCTGGCAGCGTGACCTCACCGATTCCACCGTGCTGCGCAACATTGGTGTTGGCTTCGCGCACAGCGTCATCGCCTATCACGCGACTCTGAAGGGCTTGAGCAAGCTGTCCGTGAATGCAGACGCACTGCTGGCCGATCTGGATGACAGTTGGGAGGTGCTCGCCGAGCCCATTCAGACCGTGATGCGTCGCTTCAACGTGGATCAGCCCTACGAGAAGCTCAAGGCACTGACCCGGGGGCAGAAGATCGATCAACAGGTGCTGAGCGACTTTGTCGAGGGCCTGGATATTCCCGAGGAAGGCAAGGCACTGCTGCGCCAGTTGCGCCCGGAGAACTACATCGGCAATGCCGCAGAACAGGCTCGCAAAGTCTGAAAACCAGCATTTCTTATAAACGGGGAATCGTTTGAATTTCAAGGTATTACCAAAGACTTTTGACAAAGAGGATTTCCTGCGCAATTACTGGCAGAAGAAGCCCCTGCTCATTCGCGCCAACGGCAAAGCCTTTGTCGACCCCGTCGAGCCAGACGAGTTGGCGGGCTTCGCCTGCGAGGACTTCATCGAATCGCGGTTGATCCAGTCACATCCGGCCAATGGCTCCAGGCAATGGACCTTGCGCAACGGGCCGTTCACCGAACAGGACTTTGGCCGCCTGCCGGAGACGCACTGGAGCCTGCTGATTCAGGCCGTCGACCAGTGGCATGAAGGCGTCCGCGAGATGCTGGACGACTTCCGCTTCATTCCCAGCTGGCGCATCGACGACGTCATGATCAGCTATGCCACCGACGGCGGCGGGGTCGGCCCTCATTTCGATTACTATGACGTCTTCCTGATCCAGGGGCTGGGCAAGAAGCGCTGGCGTCTGGGCGGCCATGTCGACAGCAACAGCGCCCTGATCCCGGACACCCCATTGCGCCTGCTGGCGGAATTCAAGACCGAGGAAGACTGGATCGTGGAGCCCGGTGATATCCTCTACCTGCCTCCCAATCTGGCACACTATGGCACTGCCATCGGCGACAGCATTACTTACTCGATCGGCTTCCGCACGCCCTCCATCGCCGGCATCATCGACGATCTGAGCAGCGAGATAATGCAGGAGTTGCGCGAAGACCAGCGCTACATCGACACCGATCCGCGTGTGCCGACCCGCACGGGCGAGATCGACGCTCGCGTTGCCGACCAGCTGATCGGTCTGCTGCAGGAGCGGCTGCTGAATCCCGGCAAGGTCTCGCGCTGGTTCGGCCGCTACATGACGACGCCGAAGTATCCGGATCTGGTGCCGGTTGCCGATAACCAACTCGACCCGGACGCGCTGCGGCAGGCGCTGACGGAGGGTCTGCAACTCGTGAAGAATCCTTCCTCACGCTTTGCATTCACGGAACACAGCCCAGGTGATACCGAGCTGTATGTGGATGGGCACGCCATCGCTTGCCCGGCCAACCTCTCTGACCTGCTGCCAAGGCTGTGCGAAACCGGCATGGACAGTACTCCCTTGACAGCGGTCTGTGACTCGTTATTGCACGCGGGCGATGACGGTGCCGCGTTACTCGCACGACTCTATAATCAGGGCAGCCTGCTGCCCGACCTGGAAGATGATGAGGACGACGAATGAAAGCCCTTCCCTGTCGATTTCACACCCCTAGCAACCGCTTGTCAGCAAGGCTGCGCGTGTTGCTGAAAATGACCGCCGCCCTGGCGATTGGTTTGAGTTTGGGTGTGGGTGTGAGCCAGAACGTGGCGGCACAGACGCCGAGCGGTGAACGAGCCGTGATCGAGATCGTGCGTCTCCAGCACCGCGATCCCGCACCGATTCGGCAGGCGATCGAGCCGTTACTGGATGAGCGTGGAGCCATCAGTCAGATCGATAACAATCTCGTCATCAGCACAACCCGTTCCAACCTCACTGAACTGCTGGCGCTGATCAGCGAACTCGATGTTCCACTTCGACAGCTGCGCGTGAGCGTCGATTTCCACTATGGCCGGCCCGCCGTGACGCCTCCCGCAAACGGCACCACCATCACGACGATCACCACCCAAGACCCGGCCGATTTCCCGGTACAGAGCATTGTGCTCAGCGAGGGCGAATTCGCCTACTTCAGCCTGATGAACAGCACTCCGCGTATCGGTCTGCGTTTCACGGAACTCGGCGCCGTGCTGAGCCAGGAAACCGAGCAAACTGGCAGCAGCCTGGCGGTCAGTGCCGAGCTGCGTGGGACGCGCGCCGTCCTCAGTATCGCCGCCGCACAACGTCAACCGAACTTCGGCAGCGTGGAAAGCAGTATCGTCAACAGCACGCTGGAAGTCGATTTCAACACCTGGCAGATCGTCAGCAGCAGTGCCGCTGACAATCCCTACGAAGTATCGACCGCCTCCGACCAGCCCCAGGTACTGGCGACCACCAATACCCCCGAGGCGGTGGCGGTGCGAGTGGAACTGCTTCCTTGAGCATTGCTTTCCTGAGCCCCAGGACGTTCTTGTCACGTACGAGACTGTCATGAGCAAGTATTTTCTGCAGGAACTGCCCTATGCGCGCGACAGCGCCGCACTGCTGAGTCGCCTCGCCACGCTGCCCGGGCTGGTGTTTCTGGACAGCGGGCTGGGCAATGCGCCGCATGTCCGCTACGACATCCTCAGCGCACTGCCGGACCTGCAAATCGTTGAAGAGGCCGGATCGGTGCGGCTGCGGGAAGGCAATGCGGAATCGCCGTATCACGGAGACGTTTTTGTGGCCGTCGCCGAGGCCCTGCGTCAGCATGCCCCGGCCGCAGACATCGTCATGCCGGAAGCAATTGCGGCACTGCCCTTCAAGGGTGGGGCGATAGGCTACTTTGGCTATGAGCGTCAGTCGCAAATTGGCATCTACAGCTGGGCTGTCGTCGTCGATCATCAGCTCGCCAGATCATGGTTGTTCGCAGTGCCTGGCTGCCCCGCAGAAACGTTGCAGCGTGTGTGCGAGGCGCTGCAGGCAAACCCGGCCGCGCCGGAACGCTTCAGGCTAGAACAGCCCTTTGTCTCCAATTTCACGGCCGACGCCTACAAGGCCGCCTTCGACCGAATTCAGGACTACATCCAGGCTGGCGACTGCTATCAGGTCAACCTCGCACAGCGCTTCTCATCCCGTTATGAGGGTGATCCGCTGAGTGCCTACCTGCAACTGCGCCAGCACATCCACAGCCCGTTCGCCGCCTATCTTCAGCGCGACCAAGGCGCAGTGCTCAGCTTCTCACCAGAACGCTTTATCTCGGTCATCGATGGCACTGTGCTGACGCAACCAATCAAGGGCACCCGCCCCCGCAGCAGCGACGCCACGCGCGACAAGCAGCTGGCTGCAGAACTCCAGGCCAGCGCCAAGGACAGAGCGGAGAATCTGATGATTGTGGACCTGTTGCGCAATGACTTGGGCAAGATCTGCGAAACGGGGTCGGTGCGGGTAGACAAGCTGTTCGAATTGCACAGCTTCAGCAACGTGCATCACCTGATCAGCAGCATCAGCGCCAGGCTGGGCGGAGAGCACTCGCCGCTAGATCTGCTGCGCAGTTGTTTCCCGGGAGGATCGATTACCGGCGCGCCGAAACGGCGAGCCATGCAGATTATCGAGGAACTGGAACCGGATGGCCGCGCGGTCTACTGCGGCGCCATCGGTTATATCGGATTTGATGGCAGGATGGACAGCAACATCACCATCCGCACCCTATTGTGTGATGCTCCCGAAATTCTGTGCTGGGGCGGAGGCGGCATCGTGGCCGACTCCGTCTGGAGCGCAGAATATCAGGAATGTTATGACAAAATAAATAATATTATCAATTCGATAGACTGACTTGATAATGTAAAACGTAACTACAAAATCAGGTCGCGCGGGCTGCCCTTGATGAACTCACGACGCAGCTCGTCGTACTCTTCAACCGAGGCAAACTGGGGGAACTCGGCTATCACCTTGGCAGGCGCCCGAAACAGCACGCCCACATCGGCTTCGGCCAGCATGGTGGTATCGTTGTAGGAGTCACCAGCCGCCAGCACGCGGTAGTTCAGTTCATGGAAGGCCTTCACGCACTGACGCTTGGGGTCTTTCTGACGCAGTTTATAATCGACAACCATGCCCTTGTCGTCTGTAATCAGACGGTGGCAGAACAGCGTCGGGAAGCCCAACTGACGCATCAGGGGCTGTGAAAATTCGTAGAACGTATCGGAGAGAATGACGACCTGGAAACGCTCGCGCGCCCAGTCGATGAACTCTCTGGCCCCGGGCATCGGCGTCATGCCGGCGATGACCTCCTGGATATCCTTCAGACCGAGCTTGTGCTCGGCGAGGATTCGCAGGCGCTGCCGCATCAGTACATCGTAGTCGGGAATGTCGCGCGTCGTGGCTCGCAATTCCGTAATTCCGGTACGCTCGGCAAACCCAATCCAGATTTCCGGTACCAGCACGCCTTCCAGATCAAGACAGACAACTTCCAACGCATTTCCCCTTCGCCAGTGGCTGAATTTTAAGACGCGTAAATGTACCCACATCCGCCGCCCTATGCAAGGCAGGCGGCAGGCTCGCGGCGGCAATGGCAGGTTTACCTGCAAGGGCAAATCATAGAGAATGGCCCGCG
>JAUSMU010000289.1 GCA_030645995.1 Gammaproteobacteria bacterium
CGAAAGCCGATTCCCTGCTTTGATCAGCGGCAGAGCCTCCAGCCCCGGCATGGCCTTGAGCTCATCAAGCGCAAGCAATTGTGGAAATTTCTCCACAAACAACAGGTCGACGGAGTCCCAGCGCGGCTTGTCGCGCGGGCTTTTGGCATCGAAATAAACCGAGTGTGAATCGAACTGGGATGGGTCCGGATAGGCGACTCGGGCAACCCGGGCGATGCCGGCAATGCCGATGTGTTTGCAGCTGGAGTGGTAGATGAAGACCTGGTCGCCCTCACGCATCTCGCGCAGGAAATTGCGTGCCTGATAGTTGCGCACGCCCTCCCAGGCCACCGGCTTTTCCGGCCGTGCGGCCAGGTCATCGATGCTGCACTCTTCGGGTTCTGTCTTGACCAGCCATTGCGTCATCTTCTTAACCTTCTTGTCGCCAGCAGGGCTCGCTCATATAGAACAGGAAGGCCGGTTCTTACATGTAGCCTTGCGCCTGCAGATTGAACAGGTGCGCGTACTGCCCATCCCGCGCCAGCAGCTCCTCGTGGGAACCTTCCTCCAGAATCACTCCCTTGTCGAGCACGATGATGTGGTCGGCAATGCGCACGGTGGAGAAGCGGTGCGAGATGATGATGGAGATGCGGTCAGCCGTCAGCTCGCGGAAGTGGGCGAAGATGTCAGCTTCGGCCTTGGCGTCGATGGCGGCGGTGGGCTCGTCGAGAATCAGCACGTCGGCGTGGTTGCGCATGAAGGCGCGGGCCAGGGCGATCTTCTGCCATTGGCCGCCGGAAAGCTCCTTGCCGCCCTTGAACCAGGTGCCGAGCTGCGTGTCGTAGTTCTGCGGCATGTGCTGGATGAAGTCGGCAGCGAGTCCATCGCGCGCGGCGGCTTCTACCTGCGGGCGCACCTCCATGTTGTCCACGTCGCCGATGCCGATGTTGTCGCTCACCTTGAGCTGGTAGCGGCTGAAGTCCTGAAAGATCACGCCGATCTTGTAGCGTAGCGTCTCGATATCCCACTCCTGCAGATCCAACCCTTCCAGCAGGATGCGGCCGCTGGTCGGTGAATAGAGGCGGGTCAGCAGCTTGATCAGTGTGGTCTTGCCAGAGCCGTTCTCGCCGACGATGGCCAGGCTCTCGCCAGCCTTGATGTGCAGGTTCAGCTCGTGGATCGCGGGAGTGCGGCTCTCCGGGTAGTAGAAGCTGACGTTCTCGAAGCGGATGCCATCTTTCGGGTCCGGCCCCGCCGCCTTGTCGCCGCTGGCCTCGGGCACCTTGTGCTCCAGGTACTCGATCAGGTTCGAGAGGTAGAGATTGTCTTCATACATGCCGTTGATGGCCGTGAGGCTGTTGGTCACCGCGCTCTGTCCCTGCCGGAACACGGCGATGTACATGGTCATCTGGCCGATGGTGATGGTGGTGGCGATGGCGGCAAAGACTACCCAGCCATAGGCGAAGTAGAACGCGGCGCTGGCGACCAGCCCCAGCACATAGCCCCAGAATCCCCGGCGCAGCACTAGATTGCGGTCTTCCTTGTAGATGGCCAGGAAGATGTCGACGTAGCGCTGCAGGAACAGGCGGCCGATCTTCAGCAGCTTCACTTCCTTCACGCCATCCTCGCGGGTGAGCACCATCTCCAGATAGATCTGCATGCGGCGT
>JAUSMU010000297.1 GCA_030645995.1 Gammaproteobacteria bacterium
GATGAACACGCTTGCAGCCTCACTCTGCCCGTAGAGCTGATGCTCACGCATCACCTACCACGCTGGTTTGGCTTTCTGGACGACATCATGCCCTCGGGCGCGGCACGCCGGTACTGGGCGCAACAGCTTGGCATCGCCTCCCGGCCTGGGCCGCAGCAGGACTATGAACTGCTGCGCAAGGGCTGCATCGCTCCGGTGGGCAATTTGCGTATCAAGGAATCCTTGCCAGGGTCGCCGCACGGCAGCACGCTGTCTCAGCTGCGCTTCAAGATCGCCGATGTCGTGGAGCGCGACACCGACTTTCTCGAATACGCCCAGCAGATGGGCGCCGTCAGCGGGGGTGCCACTGGCGCGGGTGGCGAAGCTCCCAAGTACCTGCTGCGCTGCTCGGCACAAGACGATATCTGGATCGACACGTTTCAGGATGACCTGCACTGCACAGACGCGCATTACCTCATCAAGTTTCCGCGTGGCCAGCGCTCGTCCATAGACTGCGACATCTTGCGCGCCGAGTACCACTACTACCACGAGTTGCACGCGCTGGGCATGACGACGATCGACACCTCTCGCATGCATCTGCGCGAAGGCAATGGCTATCCTTCTCTGTGGCTGCCGCGCTTCGATGTCGCCGTCGTCGATAACACGCTGATGCACTTCGGCCTGGAATCCATCGCCTCACTGCTGAATGCGCCGCCTGGCGCCTTTCTGAATCACTTCGACACGCTTCGCAGCACTGTGCAATGCCTGTCCGGCATGCACAGCGTCGCCGAGCTGGGAGACACTTTCGACCGCGCTGCTTTTGTCATCGAATGGGTGAAGCGCGACTTCTTGAATGTGGCGTTTGGCAACTCCGACAACCACGCCCGCAACACGGCTCTGCTGAAGCAACCCGGCCGCGTCTGGCTGTCGCCGATCTACGACTTCGCGCCGATGAAGGCGGACCCGGAAGGCGTGATCCGCACCTTGCAATGGGGCTCACCCTTTGAAGAGGGCGGCAACTTCGACTGGCACAGCATCGCCGCCGCTCTGGCCGATCTGGTTGAACCGGAGCGCCTGATCAACGAACTGGGCACGCTGGCGCATCAACTCGTTGGCCTGCGTGAACGCCTCCGCCAGCGTGGCGTCTCCGAGCGCCTCCTGACCATGCCCGTCGTTGGACTTGAGTATCTTGATCGCAAATTGCTCCAATGGAGATTGTCATGAAACAACTCAGCGGCGAAGAACGGGAAGATCTACTGATCACACTGCTGCGCGCCGTGCAACGAGATGAAATGAGCGAGGGGCAACTGCTGCGCACTCTACGCAAGGACATCCTCGACATGAATCAGGACGAGTACGCGGCGCTGGTCAAGATAAGCCGACGCACACTGTCCGATATCGAGCGCGACGCAGGTAATCCCTCGCTGCCGGTGTTGAAACGGGTGTTCAGGCCGCTGGGGCTCAGTATCGGACTTCTGCCACGCAGTGAAAGTGTGCTGGCGAGGATGTTAATGAGTGAGACGAGTTGACCCTGCATCCTGTGCTGACGAGATACTTCCTGATCATCGCGCCAGCCCATCTGCTCTGGGAGTTTCTCCATCTCCCCTTGTACACCTTGTGGGACACGGGGTCTGTCGGTGAAATCCTCTTTGCCATCGTGCACTGCACCGGCGGCGATCTGCTGATCGCGTCTGGCGCACTGGCATTGGCAATCGTTGTGCTCGGGCAGCGCCCATGGCAGGAGCAGCATTTTCTGCGAGTCGCCATTGCGGCAACTGTTTTCGGGCTCCTCTACACGATGTTCAGCGAATGGCTCAATGTCGATATCCGCAGATCCTGGGCCTACAAGGAATCCATGCCACTGGTGCCACTCTTCGGCACTGGCCTGACTCCCGTCCTGCAATGGCTCATGGTGCCGGCGCTGGGGTTCTGGTTTGCACGTAAGGCAAGGTCACAGTGAAGCGGGTCTTACCGTTCACAGACCTGACCACCACCTCACCGCCGTGCGCCTGTGCGATGGACTTGACGATCGCCAGCCCTAACCCTCCCCCTTCGCTGCTGCGCCGCCTGGCCGGATCAATGCGATAGAAGCGTTCAAAAATCAGCGCCACATGTTCGGCCGGAATTTCGGGACCAGGATTCTCTACTTGGATCTGCACTCCTTTTGACTCTGCGGTGCAAGTGACCGTCACGGTTTCACCGCTCGCTGTGTGCAACAGGGCGTTGCTTAGAAGATTGCTGAACGCACGCCTTAGCATCAGGCGGTCTCCTTGCACGGTAATATCTTGTCCAAGCAGCTTGAAGTGGACGTTGCGGTCCTCAGCCCACGCCTCGAAATACTCGAACAATCCTGTCAACTCGCTCAGCAATTGCACATCGGCCGACTCGGGCTTGATCAAATTGTCATCTGCCTGAGCAAGAAACAGCATGTCAGCCACCATCTTGCCCATGCGCTCCAATTCTTCGAGATTGGAGTAGAGGATTTCCTGATACTGCTCCGCGCTGCGTGGCATCGACAGCGCCACTTGTGTCTGCGTCGTCAGGTTCGTAATCGGCGTACGCAATTCATGGGCGATGTCTGCAGAGAAATGCGAAAGGCGGCGGAAATTTTCCTCCAGCTTTCCCAGCATGACATTGAAAGACAATACCAGTTCACCTAGTTCCACGGGAGCCTGCGCAGCGTCCAGTCGGACGTCCATACGCTCTGAGGTGACCGAGCGCATCCTGGCACTGATACGCCGGATGGGGGCATGCGCTCTTTGCACTGCAAACCACGCGACGAGAATAGTGACTATGCTCGCCGCGATGCTGATTACCCACAGGTCGCGATCCAGTTGATCAAGATAATGCAGGTGGAAGTCCATCGCCATGGCCACCAGCACCGTATAACCATTCATGTTCAGAACGATACCGCGATACGTTCCTTGCTGTGCTGTCCATATCTGCAGCTCTTCGACTGTGACAACAGGGGCTTGCTCCACGCTCAATGCCATGGCCGCCAGCTCGGGCCCGGCCGTGTCATGAAACACCTGTTGTGCCTCATCGAGAATCGTGAAAAACACCCCATGGTGCCCGATGCCAGCGGCGGCAAGTTGTGCATGCAAATTCTCGGGATTGCTGGCGACATCGGGACTATTCAGCGCCGACTGCAGCGCGCTGACCACCGCCTCGATTTCACCGAAATCCTGCTCCACAAAATGCTGATCAATCGAGCGTTCCACGAGCCAGGCAAACACCAGAAATGCAACCGTGGTGGCGATACCGACGAAGGCGGTAACACGCAACGCCAGCGAGGCAGACCAGTGCTGGGAGGAATCAGTTTTCATCGCCGGTATCCAGCACGTAGCCCATTCCCCTGACTGTCCGAATCAGCCGTGACGAGAACGGATCGTCAACCTTTGCACGCAAGCGACGGATCGCCACATCGATCACATTGGTATCGCTGTCGAAATTCATATCCCAGACGAGAGAAGCAATGAGAGAGCGTGGCAACACTTCTCCACGGCGTCGCACCAGCAATTCCAACAGGACGAACTCCTTGTTGGTGAGGTTCAGACGGGAGCCTGCGCGAGTGGCACGACGACGCGCCAGATCCAGCACCAGATCCTCTACCTCCAGACGGTCAGAAGTCATGGTGCCACCCGCACGGCGCAGCAGCGAGCGCACACGCGCCAGCAACTCGGAGAAGGAAAAGGGCTTCAGGAGATAATCGTCCGCGCCCAGCTCCAACCCCTTGACTCGGTCCTCGACACTGCCCTTGGCGGTTAGGAACAGCACCGGTGTGGCATTGCCTGCCTCGCGCAGGGAGCGGACAATCTTCCAGCCATCGATATCGGGGAGCATGACATCCAGCAGAATCAGATCGTAGGTCTGAGTGGACGCGAGATGGTAGCCATCAAGTCCATTGCGGGCGATGTCCGCCACGAAGCCAGCTTCGGTCAGCCCTTGTCGGAGGTAATCGCCAGTCTTTATCTCGTCTTCCACTATCAGCAGTTTCATCTGGCGCGTGACTCGTTACACTGGCGAGGGGAGAGTTAGAGTTGAGAACCGCAGGGTGGGTCACCGCGTTTCATGCTCACTATAGCGATGCCAGCCTGACCTCGCTATGACGGCAACATTACAGCAATGTAATGCAAGGGTCATGCGAGTGACAGCCATGAGGACCTAGAGTGCGTGGCAGAGTCATCCGCACATATTAACAAGCGGAGCGACAGTCATCGCGGGCGGGGCCCGCTCCCACATTTACGGGTTCGACTCATGGCAGGCAAAGACAACGTCAACAGCATCAGTAATGCCCTGTCACGCCGCCGTTTCGTGCAGGGACTCGCCGCGGGCGGTGTGCTGCTTGCCACCGGAGCATTTGCCGGCCGCACACTGACTGCGCAGAGCGCTTCAGCAACAGGCACCGCGCCGGTGCTCAGCGGCACTGACTTCGAGCTGGTCATCGACAATTCGCCTGTCAACTACACTGGCAGTCTCGGCACTGCCACCACCGTCAATGGCTCCATCCCTGCCCCCACGCTGCGCTGGCGCGAGGGCGACACGGTGACGATCCGCGTCGTCAACCGTCTGCAGGAAGCCACCTCCATTCACTGGCACGGCATCATTCTGCCCTTTGACATGGATGGCGTGCCGGGCATCAGTTTCGACGGCATCCCGGCAGGCACCACGTTCACCTATCAATTCAAGATTGTGCAATCCGGCACTTACTGGTACCACTCCCACTCCGGGGGTCAGGAGCAGCACGGGCTGTATGGGGCCATCGTCATCGAGCCCGCGAGCGGCGAGAGGATTCAAGCCGATCGCGACCACGTGGTGCTGCTGTCCGACTGGACCGACGCCGACCCGATGGCGCTGTTCGCCAAACTAAAAGTGCAGAGCGACTACTACAACTTCAACCAGCCAACCGTGTTCGACTTCCTGAACGATGTATCTCGCGACGGACTGGGCGCTGCCCTGGACGAGCGCCGCATGTGGCAGCAGATGCGCATGAATCCGACCGATCTCGCCGATCTCTCGGCCGCCGCGCTGACCTTCCTGTGCAACGGTACAACCCCGGCAGGCAACTGGACCGGCCTCTTCCAGCGTGGCGAGCGCTTGCGTCTGCGCTTCATCAATGGCTGCGCGAACACCTTTTACGATGTGCGCATCCCGGGACTGACGCTGACAGTGGTGCAGGCCGACGGTCAGGACATCGAGCCTGTCGAGGTCGACGAATTCCGCTTCGGCCCGGGTCAGACCTATGACGTGCTGGTCACCCCGACGGAGGACGCCCATACCCTGTTTGCGCAAACCATGGACCGCACCGGCTATGCCCGTGGCACGCTGGCCGTGGCAGCAGGTATGAGTGCGCCGGTTCCAGAGCTTGATGAGCGCCAGCAGCTGACGATGGCGGACATGATGGGCTCGATGGTGATGCCAGCTACGCCGGTGCGCCACGCCTCCACGGAGTACGGGCCGGGCACCGACATGCGCGTCGATACGCCTTCCACTGCATTGAATGACCCCGGCATCGGCCTGCGCGACAACGGCCGCCGAGTGCGGACACTGGCAGACCTGCGCACCCTTGGCGGCCCCATGGATTCGCGGCCTGCGGAGCGCGAGATCGAGCTGCACATGACCGGCAACATGGAACGCTACACCTGGGCGTTCGACGGCATCGAATTCGGGGAGTCGACACCTGTCCATTTCCGGCAGGGCGAGCGCTTGCGCGTGATCCTGCACAACGACACCATGATGACGCACCCGATGCACCTGCACGGCATGTGGAGCGAACTGGAAAACCCGGACGGCAGCTTTCAGGCGCGCCTGCACACGATCATGGTGCAACCGGCACAACGCATCAGCTTTCTCGTCACGGCCGATGCGCCCGGACGCTGGGCCTGGCATTGTCATCTCATGTTCCATATGGACGCCGGGATGTTCCGCGAGGTGATCGTCGCATGAAGATCATCAGACACAATGCTTGGCTGTTGGCGGCAGCATTTCTAACACCGGCGGCGGTGCTGGCGCAGCCTGCGGTGGATCATTCGCAGCATGGGGCTCCAGCTGCAGCACCTGCTGTTGACCACTCCCAGCACACGGCACCAGCTGCAGCGCCTGCTGTTGACCACTCCCAGCACGCGGCACCAGCTGCAGCGCCTGCTGTTGATCACTCACAGCACTCGGCTGCGGCTGCGGCGCCTGCTGTGGATCATTCGCAGCATATGGCGCAGGGTGCGGAAAATGCTGCGGGGCAATCGCGGGCTGGCCCGCTCCCACAGGGTGATGGGGGACGCGATCCGCATGGGTATTCCGGGGGTTATCAGCGCGGGGCCGGGCTGTATGCGCTGGAGCACGGACACGACCAGTTGCACGTGGTTGACTCACATCGCTTCGGCGCTGTCATCATCGATCAACTGGAGAGCGTCAATGGCGACGAGGGTGAGTCAACGGCCTACGACCTGCAGGCCTGGATGAGTCAGGGCCTGCAACGCCTGACTTTGAAGGCAGAAGGCGACATCGAACACAGCAAGCTCGAAGAATCCCGCACGGAGCTGCTGTGGGGCAAGGCGCTGTCGGCGTACTGGGACACGCAACTGGGTGTCCGTCACGACACGGGGGCTAAGCCGGACCAGAGCTGGCTCGCCGTCGGTGTGCAGGGTCTCGCGCCCTACTGGTTCGAGATCGATGCCACCGCCTATCTGGGCAGTGGCGGTCAGACGGCGTTACGGCTGGACGTGGAATATGACTTGCTGTTGACGCAGCAACTGATTCTGCAGCCTGCTGCGGAACTCAATTTGTACGGCAGCAACGACAAGGCGCGCGGCCTCGGCAACGGACTCTCCGACGCCACTCTGGGTGTGCGTCTGCGCTACGAGTTCTCGCGGCAGTTCGCGCCCTATGTCGGCATCGAGCGCACCACACGCTTCGGGCAGACCGCTGATTTCGCTCGGCGAGCGGGGCTGCGCGCGCGGGACACTCGGTGGGTCGCCGGTGTGCGCTTCTGGTTCTAGAGCTGCTACCATAGCCTGACATTTGTTTTGGACATCAGTCGTCGGAAGGCCAGCACTCACGCCATGCTCACTCAGGAATTTCGCGTCCTCAGTCTCAACATCCACAAGGGCTTTGCT
>JAUSMU010000322.1 GCA_030645995.1 Gammaproteobacteria bacterium
GCGAATCAGGCCGCTCTTGCCAGTCATGCAGAAGCGGCAACCGACAGCGCAACCGACCTGGGTCGAAACGCAGAGCCCGTCGCGCGGCAGCAGCACACTTTCTATCATCTGCCCGTCGGCCAGCTTGACCAGCAGACGCACTGAATCATCGGCACCCGGATGTTGGGAATGAATCTGCGCCACGGCGTCCAGTGCTTCGCTCAGTGAAGGCAAGCCGTTGCGCACCGAGAGCGGCAGGAAGTTTTCCTGTGCCTGATGGCGTGGCCCTGCGCCCAGCGCCTTGCCATTCAACCACGCGCGCAGCACCCGCCCACGGTGAATGGGCAGGGCCTTGAGGACGTGCAGGCGTTGGTCGAGATCGGCAAGGTTGAGAAGCGGCATGGGGCGGAATGCTAGCACTTGCGTCGCATCAGTGCATTTCAAACAGCTCATGCTCAAAGCGCGATTCCGGCAGAACCTGTGCAATGAAGTCGGGGGGCAAGATACGGGTTACATGGATGCCGTCTTCTATTTCGCCAAACCAGTCTGAGTGCAAGATCATCCCCGGCTTCCTCAATACATGCCTCAAGATACAGCTATACCCATGGCCTATACCTCTAGCTGCCTGGCGATTTCTTTGGCTTTGGCGATATCAGCTTGCTGAGAGCTTTTGTCACCACCCGATAGAAGTATCACGACGACATCATTTCTTTGTACAAAGTACACGCGGCAGCCCGGCCCATAGAAAATGCGTAACTTGCTTACGCCTTCACCTACGGGATCGACATCTCCAAAGTGGCCAGTCTCCACTCTATCGATCCTGGCTTAGATTCGGAACCGAGCTTTACGATCCTTGAGGGAGTCGAACCCGTCACTAATTTATTACAAATCAACTTCTTTCTTTAATACGGAAATTGCTACGCCAGTGGCGAGGGAGGCAGACATATATGGCGTACCTGCATCGAGCATTGCCGTTGCTTCTGAGTATTTCTTGGCGTTAATAGCAGAGGCTACTTTGCCAGCCTCTTTGTGAAAAACGGAATGCTTTTGCACTACATCTTTGTATGTATTCAGGTGGCTATATTTGGATTTCGCCTCACCGTGGAGCCAAATTCCCAAGGGGCAGCAGTTGTCGGCAGATATTTTGACAGCATCCATCTGATCTTTGGCTGATATAGCGCCACGAAATTTAATCTTCCATTGAGCGTGTGCCTGAATTGCATCATCTAAATTCATACCTGGTCTCCAGAGGTTGGGGCAATGAGTTTAAGACAAAAGTCCGGATTAGGTAACTGGTCCTACCCATAAAATTTTTAGTGAAGAAATGCCTGAAAAGCGCGTCGACAACTACCGGGCGCTTCGCAAAAGGGGAATCAATATTCGGAAAACAACGGATGTCATTATCGCGACGTTTTGTATCGAGCGAAGAATGCCACTGCTGTTCCTTGATCGTGATTATATTCCCTTTGTCGATCATCTTGGTTTGATCTCAGTTCTGGCGGAAACATAACGCCCATGATATGGGGCGGCTGAAACGAATTGGAAGCCGCTCTAGCCCACGTATTTTGTGGGCGAAATGATCTGTTTGTTATACGGCACTTTTCAAACGCATCACCTCATCATCTGGAAGTATCTTTGAGCTTACCCGAGGCGAGCCCGAAGTATCGAACAGCGGTGACTTTCTATATCCTCCGCCTACGAGACTTGTGACAACAATCCACATGAAACGAGCAACAACACCCAATAGCCCTGGCTGCTTCGGCTTTGGTTCGCCCAGCGCTGTGTCCGCGTTCACAACAGCAATATCGCTTCCGAAATCTTCATTCATCCGAACCCGATTGAGACATGTGTGGACCAGGCCAATGAACGATATTTTTGGATTCGCCAAAGTGTTGCCAATAGGCGTTCCGCAACATGATGCATACCAACGGATCATGCCTTTGTCGCTAAGGCGAATTGCCGCCAGACGATCTTCACCTTGGAGGAAGCGCAGGCGGGATTGTGCAACTTGGAGTATCTCGGTTCCACCTTGCTTGTCCAGCACATCAGAAGCCTTGTCAAGAAAGCGTGCGAATGCGCGGCAATCTGTGCAGTAGCAAATGATTCGACTATGGGTTCCTGTGCCTTCGAGTTGGCCTCGGATGGCTCCGCACTTACATTGAATTGGATGCATTGTCGCTAGTATTCCTTGGGTAACTACGAACCGTCCTGCGCGCGCATTTTGCGCACGCAGATGTTCAGATTGTTATGCGCTTTTCTTGGAAATGTACCTGACATTCTCCAATCCCTCAAAATCATTATCTTGAGTCCAAAGCACCGCAGCGTACTTTTGAGCCGTGGCGAAGATGATACTGTCGGCCAACGGCAGCTTGTGGAGCACACCATATTTGGCAGCATCCATTGCAAGATCCGAATCCAAGGGAATCACTTTGCCTTGCTTCATATGTGCAGTCACTATCAAGGCTGCTTCCTCACCACGCTGGCGGAGCACGTTCTTGAAAACTTCTGTGATCGTGATACTCGGCACAAGGAGCTCAGGGAGTTTTTCGATTGGTTTCGAAAACATTGCAGCATTGCCGTCACCGGCGAAATACGACAACCAGGCGGATGAATCAACGACATTCATATCCGATCTTCTTCCCTGACAACGGAGGTATCGATGCCCTCAAGAAAGCCCTTCATTTCCTTCATAGGCCTTAGCGGGATTACCTCGATTCGTCCCTGATAGGACATCATCTGCACCTTCTGGCCAGAGAAAATCCCCATGGATTCACGGATTTCTTTAGGAATTACAATCTGATACTTCGGGGAAACCGTTACTTCTGCCATGATGCCACCTATCGATAAG
>JAUSMU010000324.1 GCA_030645995.1 Gammaproteobacteria bacterium
AGCATGATGAAATCGTACTTCGCACCCTGCAGTCCCGCACGCTTGATGAAGACGCGGGCATCGACAACATGCGCCTTGAGATTGTCGTCCTCGGTAAAATTGAAGTAATCGCGTGCCACGTTCAGCACCGCCTGATCGATCTCCAGCACGTCGATCTTGGCCTGGGGATAGAGCTGGTGCAGTGCCGTCGGCACTGTGCCACCGCCAAGCCCGGCGATGAGGATATTCTGCGGATTGGGATTCACCAGCAGCCCCGCCATGGTCATGCGGGTGTAGTGGAAAATCATCTCCTGCGGGTCGCGCATGTTCATGCAGGTCTGGTTACGCTCGCCACGCACCGCGTTGAAAATCAGACAACGGCGGTCATCGACCTCGGTGACGATGATGTTGCGGTACACCGAGCGCTCTTCGTGGAGCACCTCGGCGTTGGCAACGCCGCCCAGCAGGCTGGCCAGCAGCGGCAGGCTCAGGGCGCACTGGCGGGCGACGCGGGCGAGCCCGCAGCGAGTCATAAATGTGTCAGCTCTCATGTTTGATGTACTCCTTGTTTCACTGCATTGGCATGTTATGCGGCGTTGTTAATGACAGATTCGTTAAGCTCTTTCAACATCGCTTCATCGATACCGCCCAGCTTAGGCGTGTCATTGATTGGTACCCAGTATAGTTCAAACTCGACAGGCTCTGTCCCTTCGGACGGATGTGATTCAAAGTGACGCCACGATGTGGGAGTCGGTTCATCTGTGCATAGATGAAAGAACCATGCAGTGATAATTTCATCTCGCCCGAAATCAGATAAATCTCTTTCGAACGAACCGAGAAAGCTCACAAGCTTGAGAGAATTCAATCCAGTCTCTTCTTGAGCCTCTCTCAGTGCTGCATTTTCTGGAGTCTCCCCCGGCTCAATTGTCCCGCCCGGAATCTGCGGTTGAACATAGCTGCGGTCCAGGTGATTAAAGACCAGGAGCTGATCATTCCTGGTAATGTATGTGAATACCCGGTGATGCATCAGCGTCTACTCAGTCCACTTATCACGATGCTGACTCTGGCTTTATTATCAATAAGTCAGCGGGATCACCATGATGCAACACCACTCTCGCGTCCGAGTTGCCTGCGGAAAATTCCAACATCTGGCCAGGTGCTAACTCCATATCTACTCGACAGCCATTACTACAAATCATACTGATTGACAGCTTTTCAGAGCCGGTATTTTCAATGTTTGCCGATTCCCCTGCGCCTATCTTTTCATCGATATCCAGGAAGTCTTTCATGCTTTTTGATTACCTAGGTTATGAGCGCTCTGCTCTATGACAGGAATCTTGTGAGTCACCACCACGGCTGCCGCCAGGAACAGCAGTGAACCGATGACTCCCCACATGATGTGATCGATCTCGAACCAGAGCACGAAATAGAACGATGTCATCAGCGTTCCCAGGGCACTGCCAAGCGTAGAGACGAAGTACAGGAGACCGGCCATGCGGCCGCTATGTTCCTGAGAGCTCACCATCAGGCGAATCGAGTAGGGCGACACCATACCCATGAAGCAGATCGGCAGAAAATACAGCAGCGTTGCAGCCACCAGTGAGCCATAACGGGGATCCTCAATGCTGAGGAATACTTTGGTCATGGTCCATTCGCCGAGGAAGATGATCGGCAGCGAGAGGATGGCGGCCAGCAGGAAGAACATGGCGAAGGTATAGGGGTTGGGATTGCGGGAAGACATCCGCCCCCCCCACAGATAACCGAGCGAGAGCGACAGCATGAAGATGGTGATGATGCTGCCCCAGACATAGACGCTGGTGCCGAAATAGGGAGAGAGCACGCGGCCACCGAGCAGTTCGATAGCCATGATGGCAAAGCCGTTGATGAAGGCGGCGCAGACGATGACTTTACTCATCAGGGAGTTCTTGGCGGATTCGGTCACTGTGTTGATTCTTCTTGTGTGATGTAGGTGTGGGTCCAATCGGGAGCCTGAAAATACGTTATCTCCCGGGGGCGGTCAAGGAGCCCACTGCGCGCGGCAGGCGGCAATTGCCAGTCACCACGGCACGGGCGTATCCTTGCCGCGCAGCGCGAGTCGCCTCTTCAGCCGCGCCAGAACCAAGCCAGAACCACAAACAACTCAATCCGGCAAAACGCATACCTCCAATGATCCGCAAGGATCGGGCCCGCTCCCATGTCGTCGCAAAACACCCCCACTGACAGCTCTCGTTCAGGCGAGGCCGCGCCATTGCGCCTGAGCCTGCTCAAGCTGGCAGGCCCGACAATTCTCGGCAACCTGCTGCTCTCGCTGGTGCATCTGGCCGCTATCAAGATCGTGGCCAGCCTGGGCGATCAGGCGGTCGCCGCTGTGCTTGCCGCAGACCGCATCTACATGGCAATGCAGCTGATCATCTTCTCAATCACCACTGGTACCACGGCCTTGGTCGCCTATGCCTGGGGAGCGCGCAATCCGGAGGAGGCCGACCGGGTTCTCAAGCTGTCCATGAGCATTGCCCTGGTCGCATCACTGGCGCTGTGCGTGCTGATCCAGTTCGTCGCGCAGCCACTGGTGGGAATCTTCGGGCTGCAGGGAGCGCTCCTCGTCGAGGCTGGCGAATACCTGAAGGTGCTCGTCTACTTCAACGTCTGCTTCGCGTTTCTGGCCGTAATCAGCGCCGGACTGCGGGCGGCGGGTGACGCACTGACTCCCGTGTATGTGGTCGCCGTTGGCAACATCGTCAACATCATTCTCGCCTACGTGTTGGTGTACGGGGCTTATGGTTCACCGCAGTTTGGCGTCATGGG
>JAUSMU010000332.1 GCA_030645995.1 Gammaproteobacteria bacterium
CCTGATCGCCATCGTCGCTCTGATTGTGGTCGGTCCCGAGCGCCTGCCCGGTGCGATCAGGACTGCCAGCCTGTGGATTGGCAGAGCCAAGCGCAGCTTCAATCAGGTCAAGACCGAGATTGAAAAAGAGATCAATGCAGACGAAATCCGCCGTCAGTTGCACAACGAGTCTATCCTCGCTGATCTGGCAAATGCCAAGAAGAAGGCTGACAGCCTGGTGAGTGAAACCCGCAAGAATCTTGATGGCATCAATGCCGAAGTCAATGCAACGCTGAAGAGCGAAGAGGCGAAGCTGGCAGCAAGCAACGCAGAATCCGATGCGGTACGCGAAGCGGCCACGATTCCAACCCCGGCTGCACCAGTCTTCAATCCTGCCACTATTGACGAAGACTACGAAGAGCCAGCTGTCGTCAGCATGCCGGAGCCTGCACCTGCCGCACCTGTCAGCAGGCCACCGAAACCGCCCGTCGAAGACTTTTACAATAATCCATCAGTTGGCCTGATACAGCTCAAAGGCGGCGTCTTCAGTGCTGCGCCGGCTCCTGAATCCGATGCGAATCAGCCGAGGAAAGAATGAGCAAGCCCAGGGACCCCAAACTCGGTGCCGAGCTGACCCTTGTGGACCACCTCATCGAGCTGCGCAACCGGATCATGAAGTCCCTCGTCGCAATCGTGCTGATCTTCATCAGCCTGTTCTATTTTGCCAATGACATCTATACCTTCGTTGCCGACCCCTTGATCTCCGTGCTGCCGGAGAACATGGGCATGATCGCGATCGACCCCACAGCTCCTTTCCTTGCTCCGTTCAAGCTGACATTCTTCGTCTCTCTCTGTCTGGCCGCCCCGTATATCCTGTATCAGGTGTGGTCGTTCATCGCGCCGGGGCTGTACAAGAACGAGAAGGAGCTGGCGATTCCACTGTTCGTCTCCAGCGTTGTCCTCTTTTATGCCGGCATCGCGTTCGCCTACTACGTCATGTTCGGCCTGGTCTTCTCATTCTTCATCTCAGTAGCACCGGAAGGCATCATGGTGACGCCGGACATCACCAGCTTTCTGAGTTTCGCTCTGGCGATCTTCTTCGCATTCGGCATCGCCTTTGAAATTCCAGTCGCAGTCTTCCTGGTGATATGGATTGGGCTGGTGGAGCCTGAGGATCTGGTCGAGAAACGCCCCTATGTGATTGTGTTCTGCTTCGTGGTTGGCATGCTGTTGACGCCACCCGACCCCTTAAGCCAGTCAATGCTGGCGATACCGATGTGGATGCTGTTTGAGGTGGGAATATTCTGCGGACGCTTCATTAAGAAAAGGCAGGCGGCACAGGAAGAAGCCGAAGCCAACAACGAAGCGCAGTAGTTTTGTGGGAGCGGGCCTGCCCGCGATCAGCTCGAAGCACAAGCTTCATCGCGGGCAGGCCCGCTCCCACAGGGAATCACACCCGCAACAAGAATGTCACCGGGCCATCGTTCTCCAGCGCCACCTTCATGTCTGCACCGAACACACCCGTCGCCAACCCAATGCCACTTCTGGCAGCCTCTCGCACCAGGTAGTCATATAGCGGCTCTGCCAGCGCAGGGGGCATAGCGGATGAGAAACCCGGGCGCAGCCCCTTGTCGGTAGTTGCTGCCAATGTGAATTGCGACACCAGCAACAAGTCCCCACCGATATCCTGCAACGACAGGTTCATCTTGTCATCAGCATCCCCAAAGACACGATAAGACAGCACCCGATGCAGCAGACGGTCGACCTTGGATTCGTCGTCATCTTTTTCAATGCCAACCAGAACGACCAACCCCTTGCCGATTTCACCGCGCACCTGACCATCAATGGTCAGCCGCCCCCAATTCACTCTCTGCAGCAATCCAATCACGACGCGCGCTCTGGCCGGAACAGCTTCGCCATTTCGTTGGTCGCTTTGATCAACGCATCGGTGATGCCCGGCTCAGAGGCGGCGTGCCCGGCATCGCGAATGATGTACAACTCCGAATCAGGCCAGCGCTTGTGCAATGCCGTGGCGTTGTCGAGCGGGCAGACCACGTCATAGCGCCCGTGCACTATGATGCCGGGAATGCCGTGCAACTTGTCGGCGTTGTTCAGCAGCTGATCTTTCTCCAGAAACGTATTGTTGACGAAGTAGTGCGCCTCTATGCGCGCCAGTGCCATGGCGAAATGCGGATCGGAAAAGCGATCCACAACGTGAGGGTTGGTACGCAACGTCGAGCAACAACCCTCCCAGAGCGACCACGCCTTGGCCGCTCCCATGCGGGCAATCTCATCCGAACCTGTCAGGCGGCGATGATAGGCCGCAATCATGTCGTGACGCTCCGCCTCGGGAATGTGCTGCAGGTAATCGTCCCAATAATCTGGAAAAAGACGACTGGCGCCATCCTGATAGAACCATTGCAGATCGATATCACGACATAGAAAGACGCCGCGCAGGACCAATGCCATCACTCTTTCGGGGTGGGTTTGTGCGTACACCAGACTGAGCGTGGAGCCCCATGAACCACCGAACAACATCCACTTGTCGAGCTGAAGGAATTCACGAATGACCTCCATGTCCTGAACAAGCGCTTGAGTGTTGTTTTCCTCGAGCTCGGCGTGCGGGGTGGAACGGCCAGCGCCACGCTGATCGAAGACGATGATGTGGTAGAAGTCAGGGTCGAAGTAGCGGCGACTCGAACCATCGGTGCCACCACCAGGTCCGCCGTGGACGAAGATAACGGGAATACCTGCTGGATTACCTGCCTCTTCGACATGCAGCTCGTGCAATGTGGAGACCTTGAGGCGATGGGTAGCGTAGGGTTTCAGTTCGGGAAAAAGCAGAAGCATGCGGAGTCCTCAACGATGAGCGCCACTTTGAATTGCAGGCGCTCTATGAGGTCAATCTTAGGACAGAAATCCGCTTGTGGCGAACATCTTGTGGGAGCGAGCGTCGCCCGCGATTGAATTCAGGACCGAAACAATCGCGGGCGAGGCCCGCTCCCACACAGAGCAAATCAGCCGCGCGGGCTGCGACCAGCTCGCTTGCGCTCGCTTTCGGTCAACAGCTTCTTGCGCAGACGAATGTGGTTCGGGGTGATCTCGACCAGTTCGTCTTCTTCGATAAACTCCATTGCCTGTTCCAGCGTGTGTTTCACTGGCGTGGTCAGCACGATGTTTTCATCAGTACCGGAAGCGCGCACGTTGGTCAGCTGCTTGCCCTTGGTCGGATTCACTACCAGGTCATTGTCGCGGCTATGCAGACCCACGATCATGCCTTCGTAAACTTCCACGTTCGGCTCAACGAACAGACGGCCGCGTTCCTGCAGAAACCACAAGCCATACCCCAGCGTCTTGCCTTTGACCATGGACACCAGAACACCGTTCTTGCGCTGACCAATGTTGCCGGTCTTGATCGGACCGTAATGGTCAAATACATGGTTCATCATGCCGCTTCCGGAGGTCATGCTCAGGAACATCGAACGGAAGCCGATCAGGCCCCGTGTCGGTACCACATACTTCAGACGCACACGGCCTTTGCCATCCAGAGTCATGTCCTGCAGGTCAGCCTTGCGCAGGCCCAGCTCCTCCATGACAGAACCCTGATGCTGCTCATCGCAGTCGATGACCAGCGCTTCGTGTGGCTCCTGCATCACGCCATCGATTTCCTGAACGATTACTTCCGGACGGGATACCGCCAGCTCGAAACCTTCGCGGCGCATGTTTTCGATCAGTACCGACAGATGCAATTCACCGCGGCCTGATACCTTGTATTTGTCCGGAGTCTCGCCCGGCTCCACACGCAGTGCCACGTTATAAATCAATTCTCGTTCCAGACGATCCCGCAGGTTACGGGTAGTCACGAACTTGCCATCCTGACCGGCGAAGGGTGAATCGTTCACCTGAAAGGTCATACTGATGGTGGGTTTGTCGACGGTCAGCGGGGGCATGGCCACCACGTGTTCCGGGTCGCACAGCGTGTCGGAAATGTTGAGTTTGTCGATACCGGTGATACAGACAATCTCGCCCGCACGCGCTTCCGGTACATCGACACGCTCCAGACCCAGGTGGCTCTTCACCTGCAGAATCTTGCCCTTGCGGGTGTTTCCTTCACGGTCGATGATCACCACCTGCTGGTTCACTTTCGCAATGCCACCGGTGACGCGGCCGATCCCGATAACACCGACGTAGCTGCTGTAGTCCAGTGCACTGATCTGCATCTGGAACGGCGCATCAACGGCCACGGGGGGAGGAGGCACACGGTCAATCACAGTCTGGAACAGTGGCGTCATGTCGTCAGCCATCTGGTCCAGCTCCAGCCCGGCAAAGCCGTTCAACGCGGAGGCATAGACAACCGGGAAGTCCAGTTGCTCGTCGGTGGCTCCGAGACGGTCAAAAAGGTCAAATACTTCATTCAATACCCAGTCCGGGCGCGCGCCGTCGCGGTCAACCTTGTTGATCACCACGATTGGCTTGAGGCCTTGGTCGAACGCTTTCTGGGTCACGAAGCGGGTTTGCGGCATCGGGCCGTCAACGGCATCAACCAGCAGCAACACGCTGTCCACCATTGACATGACACGCTCCACTTCACCGCCGAAGTCGGCGTGTCCGGGAGTATCCACGATGTTGATGTGGTAACCCTGCCACATGATGGCGGTGTTCTTGGCCAGAATCGTAATGCCGCGCTCGCGTTCCTGATCGTTCGAATCCATCACGCGCTCGACGGCCTTGCCACGGTCTTCCAATGTGCCGGACTGTTGCAGAAGCTTGTCAACGAGCGTGGTCTTGCCATGGTCGACGTGGGCGATGATGGCGAT
>JAUSMU010000210.1 GCA_030645995.1 Gammaproteobacteria bacterium
CCAGCGCGAAAATATCCCCGACCTGCAGCTCTCCGCTGCTGAGCACTGCGGCACGCAGCCCGGCGCGATGCACCATGTGCGGCAGCACCAATGACGTGACCCGGCGGGCCAGACTGCTGCACGGTTCGCACAATTCTATCCCCTCGAATTCGACAGTACCGAGACGAAAGCGCTGACCTGCCAATGCGTTGAGGTTCACGCCATGCGTGACGATGTTGCGCCGTAAATCACCATAGCCGAGTGTCAGACCGCATGCTTGATTGAAGGCGTCGATGGCCTCGGCTTCGATCAGTGTCACCTCGGTCGCCCGCTCCTGCAGAGGACGGTCGAGGAAACTCGCTTGCGTGTTGCAGTAGCGATCACCGACGATACCTGCACCAGCCAGCATCGACACGCAGTGCTGGCTTCGGGGTGCCGCTGCTCGTTGTGGAGCGGTGAAAATGGCGAGTACGTTTGACATAGTGATGTTGGCTCTGCGTGTCGGTAGTCGATTCATGTGGCCTGGAAGGTAATGCAGTTCCCGGCGCCGCGCAAGTCACCTGCATGAACGGCAAGCTTTTGCCTGCGCGGGCAATTCTCTGCTGCGATGATGATCAAGATCACTGCCGTTTTGCCGATATTTCCCATGTGCCGAGGCGAATTTGCCTGCATTCAACAGGACGCAGTCGACTGGCACATAAATTGAATTGCACTCTGTGAAATGGGGCAGACGCAGTCGCTTTCCGCGTGCGTGAATTCAGGAGCAGTGCATGGCATCAATACAATCACTCGGAGTGGGATCGGGATTGCTGACGAGTGAACTCGTCGAGACTATTCTGACAGCCGAGCGCGCCCCCGTGGAGAACCGACTCAACCTGAAGCAGGCAGTCGCTGAAGCGAAAATTTCTGCGTTCGGGGAACTGAAGACCTCACTAAGCAGCTTCGATACAGCGCTGAGCTCTTTGGCAATGCCGGCGACTTTCAACGCGAACCAGGTTACCAGCAGTAGTGATACTGCAATCACCGGGACGGCGAGTAGTGTGGCTGTGGCTGGAACCTATACGGTTTCCGTATCTCAGCTGGCGCAGTCGCATTCGATCGCCAGTGCTGCGTACGACGCCGTGACGAGCACGGTCGGCACGGGCACTCTGACGTTTCGCTTTGGCACCACGACGTTCGATCAATATGACGCTTACGAAAGTTTTGCGCTCAACACCGCCGCCCTGTCGCGCAGCATCACCATCGACTCCACCAACAATACCCTGGCAGGCATCCGGGACGCCGTCAACACTGCCGACTTCGGCGTGCAGGCCAGCATCGTCGATGATGGGTCGGGTTATCGCATGGTCTTCCGCTCAGAGGAGAGTGGCGAGAATAGCAGTCTGGAAGTGGTGGCAAGTGGCGCCACTGGTTTGAGGGCACTCAACTACAGTCTTGCCAGTCAGAGTGCAACTCTCAATGCCGTGACGGCTGTGGGTGCAACGAGTCTGTCTGGTGGCGGTGGCCTCGCGACGGCTAATCAAACCTTCGGGCTCAGTTACATGGGCACCGCCATGGAGATCACCGTCGCCGCCAATGCCGCTACTGACACGACTGGTGAGGCTCTAACAGCCATTCAGACGGCACTCGATGCACAGTTGGTGCTCAATGGGTTTGCGGCGGGCGATGTGCTGGCGGTGGGCGATGGTGATCTGCTGAGTTTCGAGACGGTGGCCACCGGCTATGCGACGACTCTGGAGGTGCTCTCCGCTGGCAGTGCTGCAACTGTGACAGGCGGCACCGTGCTCTCCGATGGCTTCGATTTTTCCGCCAATAACGCGACCTTCAGCATCGCGGTCGATGGCGGTCTGGCCCAGGCTATTACGTTGAACACGTTGACTGCCACACGTGCCGCTACCGTGGATCTGATCAATCAGGCGCTGGTGACGGCGGGGCTCGACAGCGATGTCACAGCAAGCCTGGACGGTAGTAACGCGCTGGTTTTCACGCGCCTCAGCAGTGGCAGTAGCGGTAGCATTGCCATCACCGCTGTCGATGCCTCGGGCACGGCAGGCTCTACAGAACTCGGGCTGACGGCGACCTCGGCCAGCGGGCTGGATGGCTTCGGTCTCGATACCGCAGAGGGCGAGGTGACTGGCTCCGATCGCATGGAGCAGACTATCGCCGCCCTCGATGCAGAGTTTACGGTGAACGGTCTGGCGGTGACTCGCGCCAGCAATTCCGTGACCGGTGTCATCGCAGGGGCCACGCTGACGCTGAAGACGGTGACGGCGGCTCCTGTGACTGTCGCTGTGACCAAGGATGCGACTACGATCTCGGACAAACTGCAGAGCTTTACGGATTCCTATAACGAACTGAAGGCCATCTCGGACGCGCTGACAGCCTTCGACCCCAGCGCCGGAGCGAACGGACAGGGCAGTTTGCTGATCGGCGACTCGACACTGCGCATGGTGATGGCGGAGATCAATTCCGTCCTGCGTTCAGCGGTCTCCGGGCTCACCGGCAACGTCCGTTCCCTGAGTGAAATCGGCATCTCTACAGATCAGAACAACGGTTACCTGCTGGAGTTCGATGCGGACATCTTTGCCGAAAAATTTGCCTCCAATGCCAGTGACATCCTGGCCCTGTTCGCCACGGCGGGCACGACGACAGACGGTGATCTCAGCTACACCAGTTCGACGTCACTGACGCAGTCCGGGACCTATGACATTGCCATCACCCAGATGGCTACTACCGGTAGTTACAGTGCGCATCAGGTCGCTGCGCTTGGCGCCGGGAATATTGTCATCGATGCTGACAACGATGGCTTTACCATCAATCTCAATGGCACTTCGGCGGCCGTGACCTTGACACAGGGCACCTATGCCACCGCCGATGCCCTGGCCGAACAGATTCAGATCGCCATCAACAGCGCTTCTGAGCTGGCGACGGCCAGCCACTCCGTCTCTGTCACCTTTGATGCGGGCGAAGATCGCTTTGTGTTCAGTTCCAATAGGTATGGGGCCAGCTCTGCCATCAGCTTCACGGCTACCGACGCCGCAATTGCCGATACGCTCGGTCTTACGCAGGCGACCCAAGGCCCCTACGAGGGCAACGCACTGGGCGCGCTGGCTACAGCGACGGGACTCTCCAGCGAAAATTTCAGCACGGCTGTGACCCTCGATGCTGACACAAGTTTCAAGATTGCGATCAATGGCGTCAGCAGTGACCTGATTACCGTGCCAGGCAGCAGCGGCAGCCCGCAGGTCTACAACACCCCGGACGAATTGATAGCAGCGGTCAACGCGCAGTTGCTCGCCGACCCCTTGTTTCAGTCCGATGCCGCTATCACTGCCTCCGGCGACGTGTTGGCGGCGGGGTATGATTTCTCGCTGGACAATCGCACGTTCAGTGTCAGCCTCGATGGTGGTGGTAGTAGTGTCGCCGTGCTGGTGGACGGTGATGCCAACCTGGTCTCCTTTGGTGGAGAGACACCCGGCACGCTCGCCAACTCTCTGGCGGCAGTGCAGGCGGGAATCGATGCGACTGCACTGAACGGGTTGGTAGAGGCGCGTCTCGACGCCAGTAATCAGCTCTACCTTGCCACGGTGGCAACTGGCAGTGCCGCGCAGATAATGCTGACCGCCGATGATTTCAATATTGGCAGTTCCAATACTACGGGTGACGATGCTGAAGTCGTCACCGTCAGTTACTCCTACGATGCGGATCTGCAGTTCGGTCAGTTGAGCTTTGCATCGTCGAGCCTCGCCGACGAGGTGGAGTTCACACTTGTCAGCACCAATGCCGGTAGCAAGTTAGGTCTGTTCGATGGCCTCAATCCGGTGACCACGGCGACCACCGGCCTCGATGTGGAAGGCACCATCAACGGTATCGAGGCGACTGGCTCCGGGCAGTACCTGCGAGCCAATACGGGCAATGTGCCGGCCCGGCCTGGCTTTTATCTCAACACCGCTTATGGAGATCTCTCGGCCAGTACCCTCTTGGATTCATTCAAGGTGACGGTGGACGGCGTCGAGTCTGACGCCATCAGTCTCGGCGTGCTTGGCAACATCAATCCCACCGTGGTGGCCTCGGGCATGCAGACGGCCATCAACAACAGTCCCACCCTGCTGGCGGCAGGTGTCGAAGTGGTAGTCGAATATGATCCGGCCAGTGGTGGATTCGGCATCATCTCGGCCAGCACGGGTGCGTCGTCGAGTGTGCGCATCACTGAGCTGAACGGCAGTGCCGGCTCAATTCTCGGCTTTGCCATTGGGCTTGGTGACCAGGGCGCGATCGGTGTTGATGCATCTGGAGAACCGGATCCCTCCAGCGGCATTCGCCTGCTGATTAGTGGCGGTGTGATCGGTGACCGTGGCTCAGTCAGTTATATCAAAGGAGTCGCAGATCGCCTGGCGACTTTGCTGGATGGCTATCTGGAAACCGACGGGATTTTCGCGACACGCACCGATGCGCTGAATCTGGAACTGGAAGACATTGCCGAAAAGCGCGTGCAGCTGGATGAGCGCATTGAGCGTTCGGAGGCGCGCCTGCGCTCTTCGTTTCTCGCCAACGACAAGATCATCAACATGCTCAACACAACCGCCGATTTCCTCACGTCGCAGTTATCACTGCTGGAAGATCTGTCGAGTGCGACTATGGGCAAAAAATAATCAAAATCAGCAGTCAGACATCACGCCATTTCTACGCAAATCATTGGAGAATTTTATGTACGCCAGACAATCTGCTCTCGCACAGTACCGCAAGATCGATACAGAGAGTGCGCTCGAAGGGGCCAGCCCTCATCGTCTTATCCAGATGCTGATGAACGGCGCACTGGATCGTATGCTGCAGGCCAAGGGCGCCTTGCAGCGCCGCGACATTGCCACGAAGGGGCTGATGCTGGGCAAAGCCATTTCCATTATTTCCGGCCTGCAGGCGAGTCTGGACAAGGAGGCCAGTGCCTCGATCACCGGAGATCTCGACAGTCTTTACGACTACATGCAGAGACGCCTGCTGGAGGCTAATCTCAGGAATGATGTGGCGATTGTCGATGAGGTCGCGTCGCTGCTGATCACTGTAAAATCTGCGTGGGACAGCATTGACCCGTCCGCAGGGGTAGTTCCAGGGATATGAACATCCAATGCAGTGCCACGGCGTGCCGCCCAGCTTTGAATTGACTAATACCATCTCGCATTGTCTAATTGCCTCGCCTTGAAAAGAGCAGAAGCATCAGTCAGTTTGTGAGTTGGGAAAGGTTAATTTGAATATCGCCGATCATGGGAAAATCCTGCTAATTGATGACGATAAAAAATCCAGCCACGACTTGACCGTGGTGCTGGGTTTTCTCGGCGAACGAGTGGCAGTGGCTGGCAGTCGCAGCTGGCGCAAAGTAGTTCAGGAAGAATTCAAATCATCGGAAAGTGTGCAGCTCGCAATGATCGGCGCACACACAGACGATCTGCTCGCCCAGCTCATCACCGAGGTGAAGAACTGGGAGCCGGGCGTCCCTCTCGTATTGCTCGGCACTGCCGAGCGTTTCAGCAATCTGCCCGAAGAATTGCGTGGATTGATTACGGCAACATTGCCGTTGCCTCTGACTTATCAACCTCTTCTCGATGCCCTGCACAAAGCGCAGGTCTACCATCAACACTACAACCGCCTGCGTGATATTGGTGGTGTGCGTGACTACAACATGTTCCGCAGTCTGGTGGGTAGCAGTGCCGAGGTGCAACGCATCCGTCAGATCATGGGGCAGGTTGCAGACAAGGAAGTGACAGTGCTGATTACCGGCGAGTCGGGCACTGGCAAGGAAGTGGTCGCGCGCAATCTGCACATGAATTCCCGCCGTTCCGGCAAGCCCTTTGTCCCAATCAATTGTGGTGCAATTCCTCCGGAGTTGCTGGAGAGCGAGCTGTTCGGCCACGAGAAGGGTGCCTTCACCGGAGCAATTGCAACACGCGTCGGGCGCTTCGAGCTGGCAGAAGGGGGCACGCTGTTCCTCGATGAAATAGGCGACATGCCACTGCCCATGCAGGTCAAGCTGTTGCGTGTACTGCAGGAGCATTGTTATGAGCGTGTCGGTGGCACGCGCACTATTCAGACCGACGTGCGCATCTTCGCTGCCACCCACAAGAATCTGGAGACGATGATCGAGGCTGGTACCTTTCGACAGGATCTGTATTACCGCGTCAATGTGTTTCCTATCGAGATGCCAGCCCTGCGTGAGCGCGCCGATGACATTCCATTTCTGCTCAACGAATTGATCAGCCGTCTGGAACACGAGAAGCGTGGCTCCGTGCGTTTCAACAGCAGCGCGATTGCTTCGATGTGTCGGCATCCATGGCCGGGTAACGTCCGCGAGCTTGCCAATCTGGTGGAGCGAATGGCGATTCTGCACCCGCATGGCATCGTGGGTGTGCACGATCTACCGCCGAAGTTCCGCCATCTGGCCGAAGACGAAATTGTCTCGATGGAAAGTCTGCCGGTCTTGCAGGCGCCGCCACCCAGTGATCCCAGAGCTGGCTCTCCGCAAGCGCTGCTGCCGCTGAATGGATTGGATCTCAAGGAGTATCTTGCCAATCTTGAAAAAGATCTGATCGAGCAGGCATTGAACGACAGTGGTGGCATCGTGGCACGCGCCGCCGATCGCCTGAATATCCGCCGCACGACGCTGGTCGAGAAGATGCGCAAGTACGATATGCAGCGCAAGGTGGATGACGACGAATAACGTGGATCGTCTCGTGGTTGGTGTTGCGAGTCGTCGTGTAAATCAGAGCCCTGTCAGCGGCTCACCATCCACTGTCGCAGATTCCAGAGAGAGCTCGGTGGTTCGAGAGCCGTTGATCTGTTCCAGCCGCACCAGCATGTAATCCCAGTCTTTGGCCAGCCAGACGGTGGTTTTTCTGTCACTGTCGGGTTCGCGTATGCGCTCGATACGGATTGTATTCAGATTGCCTGCCGCTGTGCTCAGCACTTCTTCGGCGGCGACCCGATACAGGTGGACGTCGATGTCCTCGGCGTCGATGATGTTGTAGCTGACCTCGCTCAGACCGCGTTCGCTGATGTCCCTGCCAAGGCGGGTGCTGTAGCTGAGTTTGTCCATGATGCCGTGCTGCAGCGGCAGGCTCCAGGACTCATCGTCGTGCGAACTCTGCGCAACATTGTTGCTCCAGTCGAAGTCGACCCGCTCACTGCGGTCGCTGATGCCGGTTTGCTCATAACTGTATTGCAGCGGGGTGAGATCACTGGATTGCCAGAGGAACTGGCTGGTTTCGGTAACACTGCCGACCGCCGCGCCGAACACGGTCAGTGTCAGGCTGTTCTTTAGCTCATAGATATCGCCTTCGACAATCTGCAGCGAGCGGTAGGCAGTAGCGCTAAGCCCCATGGCCCGTGCTTCATAGCGTGCTTCGTAGGTCTTCAGGGTGGGGGTGGTTGCAGCGGCGGCGACGGGTTCGGCAGCCATGCTGAAGGGCGCCAGAGTGGGCATGGTTAGTAACACGCCCGCCACCAGAGTTTTCATCACGCGGTCCATCATCACATCGGTGTTCATGAGGCTCTTCATGATAAATACTCCCGGATACCGCAATTGCCTAACCGTTCGCCGTCGAGCCAGGCGCCATTGTCACGCATCTGCAGCCGTCCTGCGGCAAACCAGCTGACTGCCTTAGGGTAGATGACATGCTCCTGCTTTGCTACCCGTGCGGCAAGAACATCGCGGGTGTCATCCTGCAGAACTGGCACCACTGCCTGCAGCACCACAGGCCCACCATCAAGTTCCTCGGTGACGAAATGTACGCTGACGCCGTGCTGCTTCTCGCCAGCTTCAATGACACGTTCATGCGTATGAGTGCCACGGTAATCCGGCAACAGCGAAGGGTGAATGTTCAGCACGCGGCCCGCATAGTGTTGAACGAACTCCGCGCTGAGGATGCGCATGAAACCCGCCAGCACCACCAGTTGCGGGGCGAAGGCATCGATCTCCTGCATCAGGCGCTGATCGAATGACTGCCGATCCGGGTATTGCTTGTGATCTATCACGAGCGTCGGAATACCGGCCTTGGCGGCGCGCTGCAGTCCGAAC
Source organism: Gammaproteobacteria bacterium (assembly GCA_030645995.1). Lineage (GTDB taxonomy): Bacteria > Pseudomonadota > Gammaproteobacteria > Pseudomonadales > Pseudohongiellaceae > UBA5078. The sequence goes on from JAUSMU010000210.1 coordinate 8,045, forward strand.
GCGTCGGCCTTGTTGCTGATCACGGCGCTGATCTTATAGCCGCCGCTGGTCTTATCGCCGTCACTGGCATCGATCAAGGCCTGCAGATTGCTGCCATTGCCCGAGATCAGCACGACAATCGTGCAGGCCGCCGTGCTCATCGCACCTCGCCTTCCAGCACCACGGGAACTGCCCCGGCGTCTGCGCTGCGGATATAGCCCAGTTCAAAGGCGCCTTTATTGTGTTTGTTGAGAATTGCCAGCGCCTTCTCACAGTCTGCGGCCGGGACGCAGACGATCATGCCGACGCCGCAATTGAAGGTGCGGACCATCTCGGACTCCTTGATGTTGCCTTGCTTCTGCAACCACTTGAAGATCTCCGGGCGCTGCCAGGCGCTCATGTTGATGACGGCTTGAGCATTGTCCGGGAGGACGCGGGGCAGGTTCTCGACGATGCCGCCGCCGGTGATATGGGCGAGGGCGTGAACAGTGGCTTGGCCTTTGAGCGCCTGAATGGCCTTGACGTAGATTTCGGTGGGCGTCAACAGCACTTCACCGATGCTCTTGCCGCCGAAGTCCGCACTCAGCGGCGTGCCGCTGACTTCCAGTACCTTGCGAATCAGGGAGTAGCCGTTGGAGTGCGGGCCGGAAGAGGCCATGCCGATCAGCTTGTCTCCGGGCTTGACGAGGTCGTTCTCGATGATTTCGTCTTTCTCGACGATGCCGACGGCAAAGCCTGCCAGGTCATAGTCCTCTTTCTTGTACATGCCGGGCATTTCCGCTGTCTCGCCGCCGATCAAGGAGCAGCCTGACTGCAGGCAACCCTCGCCGATGCCTTCCACGACCTGCGCCGCCTCGTCGACATTCAGACCACCGGTGGCGTAATAGTCGAGGAAGAACAAGGGCTCGGCACCGCAGACGATCAGGTCATTCACACACATGGCCACCAGATCAATGCCGATGGTGTCATGTTTGCCTGTCTCGATAGCCAGCTTCAGCTTGGTGCCAACGCCATCGGTGGCAGAGACCAGTACCGGGCGGCGATATCCGGCCGGGATTTCGCACAGCGCACCAAAACCACCCAGACCGGAGAGCACCTCCGGGCGGCGGGTCTTCTGGGTGACGGTCTTGATCTTTTCGACCAGGGCGTCGCCTGCGTCGATATCGACTCCGGCGTCTTTGTAGCTGAGTGAAGGGGTGCTGTTGTGGCTGGTGTTCTGTGTCATTGGCAGGGCGTCCGTATGGATGTCTTGGAGGCCGCGATTCTACCAGCTGAGAGCCTTTCCGGGTACTTTCCCGACGAACTTAAATCGCTGCCGTGTCAAAGAATGAGGGATCGGGTATCATGCGCGGCATGAAATTCTTACCGTTAATCAACATGTTTGCTGTTTCCTCCACGCTGGTTCTCTGGCTGCTGTGCGCGCCCAGTGCCCACAGTCTGGTGGTTGATGGCCTGTATGTGCAGGAGATTGCCGTCGCCGATCAGGGCGACGCCGAGCGTCTGCGTGCCTATCGAGAAGGGCTGTCCGAAGTCATTCTCAAGGTCACGGGCGAAGAGCGCTGGCTGCAAAGTGGTGATGTCACACGAGCGCTGCGAGACGCGCAGAGCTATGTGCAGGAAGTGACCTACCGGACCAGTTCTGCAGGCTCGGCGCCGCAGACCTTCATTCGGGTGATTTTTGATCGCGCATTGGTCGACAGTATGCTCACCACGGGCGGCATCCCCGTGTGGGATCGCAATCGGCCCTCCGTCTTGCTGTGGCTGACGGTGCAGGGGGCAGATGGCCAGCGAGAGCTGCTCGGTTCGGACTCGGAGCACCCTGTGCTGGATCTGATCAGAGAGTTTTCCCTTGAGCGCGGGGTGCCGATTCTGCTGCCGCTCATGGACGTGGAGGATCGTCGCAATCTGCCTGTCGATGTCGCCTGGAGCCTCAATGAGCAGGCCATCCGCAATGCCAGTGCCCGCTATGGAGCGGACAGCGTCCTCAGCGGGCGCGTGTTGCAGTCACCTGCGGGAGATCTCGTGGGCCTGTGGCAGTTCCTGTTCAGGGAGAGGGTGGAGACCTTCGACAGCTTCGAGCGCGATCTCGCGGTTTATACTGACAGTGCTCTCAATCGGGTGACCGCAGCACTGGCGACTCATTTTGCCCTGGCCAGCCAGGCTTCGACGCAGTCTGATCAGCGCATCACTTTGCGAGTAGAGGGAGTCGATGACGTTACGGCGTATGTCGACCTGCTGGCTTATTTGCAGACCCTCTCAGTCGTGCAATCCGTCTCCGCCTCATTACTCGACGGCACCAGCCTTGAGCTGGATGTGCAGCTGTCCGGCAGTACCTACCTGTTTACGGAATTCCTCAGCCTTGGCCGCGATCTGGTGCCCGATCAGCTACCAGCGACCGACGCTCCCGAGAGCGTCCTGCATTATCGCTGGGTGCGTTGAAGGATGTCGCGGCGTGCTCCCCGGCAGTTGTCACTCGGCATCAGGCTTGATGATGCGGCGACCTTCGAAAATTTTTTCGTCTCCGAGCCTAACCGTCAGCTTGTGGAGCATCTTCGCCAGTCTCGTGGCGAGACGCACCAACAGTACAACTACCTCTGGGGTCCGGAAGGCGCCGGAAGCACACATCTTCTGCAGGCGCTGTGTCACCAGGCTGATGACCGTCAGCAGTCCGCGTTCTACATTCCACTGGCTAATTTCCACGAATACAGCCCGGCGATCTTTGAAGGTCTGGAGTCGTTGGCGCTGGTGTGTCTGGACGACGTGCAGGCAATTGCCGGGAATGCCGAGTGGGAGCTGGCGCTTTTCAATCTCTTCAATCGTCTGCGGGAGAGCGGCACGTGCCTGTGTATCGCGGCGACGATGAATCCCCGCCAGCTGCCCTTGGCCTTGCCTGACTTGCTGTCGAGACTGCTTTCGGGGGTGATCTTTTCATTGCAGCCACTGGAGGATGCCGACAAGATTCGCGCCCTGCAGTTGCGGGCGCGGCAGCGTGGTTTTGAAATCAACGACGAAGTAGCCAACTACGTTCTGCAGCGTAACGACAGGGGCATGAGTAATCTCTTCGGTCTGCTGGAGCGCCTCGATCAGCACTCTCTGGAGACCAAGCGTCGCATCACCATTCCTCTGGTGCGCGAGCTGATGGGTTGGTCGGCAGCAGGCTCTCAGAGCGAAGTCTTGTAGAAGTCGCGATAATTGCGGATATAGATGACCAGCGCGCAGAACAACACCGATAACTGCAGCGTGACGACGATGCCGTAGAGGCGCGTCTGTTCGACAAACGCTGTCTGCACAGACACCACGAAGTAAAGCAGCACGACAAAGGACAGCCACGCGAAAGTACGCAGATGCCGTCGTCGCAACCCCGGTGTAAAAATGAGCAGCGGCACCATCTTCAGTATCCACAGAAAACCCAGCGCGGCGATATTGCCATCAGGAATCTGCCAGAGACCATAGGCTGTGTAAGTGCACAACAGCGCGTAGAACGAAAAGACCACCACGAGTCGCGATTTTTCGATGATGGCGGGAGGAGTGTCGTCTGCGGGTGCAATGTTGTTGGTGAAATCAGAGGTCATGGTTTGCTCGGGTTGTTAGTTTCAGGGCCAGCGTGGCCACTCGTTTGCCCAGTGCGATACAGAGTTCACTCTCCGAGTCATCCAGTTTACGGTCGCCGCCTTTCCCCGCCAGATGACTCGCCCCGTAGGGTGTTCCGCCGGACTGCGTCGCCATGAGCTGCGGCTCACTGTAGGGCAGTCCGCAGATCAGCATGCCATGGTGCAGCAGGGGATACATCATGCTCAGCAATGTACTTTCCTGCCCGCCGTGCAGGCTGGCTGTGGATGTGAACACTGCCGCCGGTTTGTTGATCAATGCACCTGACAACCACAGCGCACCAGTGTTGTCGATGAAATATTTGAGGGGCGCCGCCATGTTGCCAAAGCGGGTAGGGCTCCCCATGATCAGCCCCGCGCAGTGGCGCAGATCGTCTTCACTGCAATAGACGGCACCGTTGTCCGGGATAACTGGCGCTGTGGTTTCGCACACGGCAGAGACTGGCGGCACGGTGCGCAGTCTGGCCTCGATTCCCGATCCTGCCTGTTCGATGCCACGGCTAATCAGACGCGCCATTTTTTCAGTGGCACCGGTGCGGCTGTAATACAGGACGAGGATATAGGGAGTGGTCGAGTGCTGCGGCATGACGAATTATTTCTCCTGGCGATGCGTAGGGCTTCTGCCTGATCCGGCGCTGGCATTGTACCCGGTATCGCGGGTGTCATTCAGCCGATTTTCCTGTCGTCACCTTGCTGGTGCTGTGAGAATCGGAGTCGAGGTCGATAAAGCGCACATCGCCCATCTCCTGCTGCAGCAACGTGTCGGCCTCTTTCAACAGCCGCAGGACTTTCTTGCGAGAGAGACAGGAGCCTGGTGTGGAGGTGTCGCGAGTGAAGTGTCTGATCTTGTCTCTGATTGCCATCACGGTGCAGTCTTCCACGGCTCCCGAAGGAAGATATTTTTCGGGATCTTCATGAGTGGGGCGAATGAAATCGATATCACACAGCAATGCGAGGATGTCATCGATCACCAGCGGATTGAGACGCAGCCGAGCGGCCAGCTCTCTGGCGCTCCAGGGTTCTTCATGGTGCTGGAAGTGTTCGATGATCAGATACACCACACTCAGAATGCTGATCTCCTGCTCCTCGATGCTGAGTTGAGATTTGCGGTGGCCTGAGCGGGCCTTGGCAGGATTCTGGTGATAGTAGGCAATGCAGGAGCCGGTCAGCAGCACCAGCCAGCCCAGATACATGAACATCATCACCAGAATGATGGAGAAGAAGGCCAGGTAGATGACCTCATTGCTGCTTGAGTTGGTGAAGACGCTCTGAAAAATCTGCCCCATGCCTTTCCATATCAGCGTCGTCATCAAGCCGCCAATAAAGGCCGACTTGAAGTGCACCCGGGTGTTGGGGATGAAACTGTAGGCGAATGTGAAGGCCAGCGACATGACCAGAAATGCCGTACTGAAGCCGAGAATTTGCAGAATGAATCCGCCAAAGGCCAGCTGCTGCAGATAGCGTTCGAACACATTGGTGTTGATATACGATGTGATGCCGACCGACACGAAGATCAATAGCGGACTGGCAATGATCGCAAACAGATATTCACTGACACGGTTGGCGAAATTGCGCCCCTTGCTCACTGACCAGATGAAATTGAACGACGCTTCCACCTTCTGCATCATGTTGAGTACGGTGTACAACAGTACCGCGAGACTGACGATACTGAGGACGTCGACGCGCACATTTTCCACGAAATTGATGATGGTGCGTGTCAATTCCACACTGCGTTCGCCCAGCGGCGCCAGCAGATTCAGCAGGGCCGGCTCCATGGCGTTATGGGCGCCGAGCCCTTTGAGAACGGAGAAGGTGAGTGCCAGCAGTGGAATGAACGCGATAACAGTGTAGTAAACCAGCCCCATTGCACGCAGGCTCAACTGCCCTTCGCCGAGATCACGCGCAACCGCGTAGGTGATCTGCAGCGCCCGGGTCAGTGAGCGCCGCCACGCAGGCTGATCCGGAAGATCAGAGTTCCATATCAGGTTGTCCAGTTGCTGCTTGAGCCTGTTGGACAGCGCCGTATATTTGTTGGGTCCCATCGCCATACAGCCTTGCCTCATGTGTCAGCATTTCGGTCGGTGAAGGGACAATCGGTCCGCAGCGATATTCAGCTTGGACGGATTCTGTCTCTCACGAAGGCCATGATATCGGCGACCGGGATCAACTCGTTGTCGGTGCCACGTCGAGATTTGTATTCCAGAACGTTCTGTTCAATACCGCGCTCGGAGACCACTATGCGGTGCGGAATGCCCATCAGTTCCATGTCGGCGAATTTCACGCCAGTGCTGGTCTTCTTGTCTCTGTCATCGAGCAGGACTTCATAACCCGCATCGGTCAACTGCATCAACAGACTCTCGCTCAACTCGCGAACGGCATCGGATTTGTGCGCGTTGAGCGGGATGATGGCGATCTGAAAAGGAGCGATGTTGTCGGGCCAGATAATTCCCTGTGCATCATGACTCTGCTCTATACAGGCGGCCACGATGCGGCTGACTCCAATGCCGTAGCAGCCCATGATCATGACCACGGTCTTGCCGTTCTCGTCCAGCACGGTGGCATTCATGGCTTCGCTGTACCTGGTGCCGAGTTGGAAAATATGCCCGACCTCGATACCGCGCTTGATCAACAGGGTGCCCTTGCCATCCGGGCTCAGATCGCCTTCCTTGACCTTACGGATATCGGCGGCGGCGTCGTAATGGCAGTCGACGCTCCAATTGGCGTCCGTCAGGTGCTTGCCGCTGACGTTGGCGCCGCACGTGAAGTTGATCAGATCCACTACGCTGAAGTCGGCAATGACCGGGATATTCAACTTGAGTGGGCCGAGGCTGCCGGGTTTGCAGCCCAGCACGCGTTCGATGTCGGCATCCTCTGCCAGGGTGAACGGGGAGGCGACGTGCGTCAGCTTCTCGGCCTTGACCGGGTTGATGTCCTGATCGCCACGAATCAGCAGAGCTACCAGGCCTGAGGGATTGGCGTCGTCGGCCACGGCCTTCACGATCAGCGTCTTCACGAGGCGACGTGCTTCGATGCCCAACAGGGCAGAGACATCCTCAATGCTGTGAGCTTGATGCGTATCGACCAGAGTGCCGGCCGGTTTGCGACTCTCGCCAACGGCGAAGGTGGCGTCGGACAATGTGCCGGTGGCCATCTCGATATTGGCAGCATAGGGACTGTCTGAGCTGAAGACGATTTCGTCTTCGCCGGAGTCGGCCAGCACATGGAATTCATGGGACATGTTGCCGCCGATATTGCCGGAATCGGCGAGCACAGGCCGAAAATCCAGGCCCAGGCGTTCGAAGATGCGGCAATAGGTGCTGTGCATGACATCGTAGGTTTCCTGCAGCGATTCTTCCGTCATATGGAAAGAATAGGCATCCTTCATTAGAAACTCTCGAGCCCGCATCACGCCGAAACGGGGGCGGCGCTCATCCCGGAACTTGGTCTGAATCTGATAGAAGTTCGCTGGCAGTTGCCTGTAGCTGTTGAATTCATTGCGAATAAGGTCAGTGATGACCTCTTCATGCGTCGGGCCAAGGCAGAAGTCGCGCTGGTGGCGGTCAACAAAGCGCAGCAGCTCCGGCCCCATCTTGTCCCAGCGGCCCGATTCCAGCCAGAGGTCTGCAGATTGCACGACAGGCATGGACACTTCCAGGGCGCCGGAGCGGTTCATTTCCTCTCTGATGATGGCGGTGACTTTCTGCAGAACCCGCAGCCCCGCTGGAAGCCATGTATACATGCCGGTCGCGAGCTTGCGGATGAGACCTGCACGTACCATCAATTGATGGCTGATCACCTCGGCGTCGGCCGGGGTTTCCTTGAGAGTGGCGATGAGATACTTGCTTGCACGCATAATTTGCAGGAACCCTAAATGAGAAAAGCAGCCCTTGGGCTGCCTCTCTGTTGAACTGATGAACGATTGATACCCCGCAATTCAAGCGCGTACGGGGCATTCTGGATCAGAGTGCGAATTCTTTCAGCTTCTTCAAAGGCAGAATCTTCACGCGGGTTGTCGCGGGTTTCTTCTGAATATCCATGACCTCACCTGGTTTGAATGGATTCGGTACATTCTTGCGGGCTGGGCGTGCTGGTCGTTTGACCGACTTGATCTTGAGCAGGCCTGGCAGAGTAAACTCGCCGACGCCGCGCTTCTTCATATGGCGCTCGATGATATTGGTCAGCTCATCAAGGACAGCAGAGACCTGCCTCTTGGTGAGGCTGGTACTCTCGGAAATTTCAGTGAGAATCGCGGCCTTGGTGTACTTTTCCTGAATAGCGGTAGTTTTGCTGACGGACGCAGGCGCCTTCTTGACGGTTTTGGTAACGGATTTTTCTACAGCCATGCCCATTCTCTTTTAATTAAGGTTATTTCTTATGTTGCTCCCTTCGAATTGGGAGAACCCCGGGATGTCATCCAGCACATATCGGACAGGCGCTATGTCTTCCATTTACGCCTCTGTGGGGCTCTATTTATATAGTATTGACCAGGGGGTCGCAAGCGCTAACCTGAACTTTTCTGCCAATCTCAAGGGGTATTCGTCTCCACTTGCAATCCTCATGCTAAACACGGGAAGTCTGCGCGGAATTTCGAGTTTTCAGGCGATTGTCAGTGTTCAGCGCAGGGAAGGGATGCCAGTTGAAAATCAGGTAATGTACAATACGCGGTTTTCGAAAGGTCTGGCCGCTATAATGCGCCAACGCCACGTATTCATGAGTGTTGATTGCATTGGTTGATTGCATTGGGAGTTCAGTGAGCTTATGCCTATATATGAGTATCAGTGCGGGGAATGTGGTCATCGACTGGAAGCCCTGCAGAAGATCAGCGATACCCCGTTGAAGGATTGTCCTCGCTGTCAGGAGGCTGGACTGGTGCGGTTGATCTCGGCCAGCAGTTTTCGCCTCAAGGGTGGGGGCTGGTATGAAACCGATTTCAAGACTGGTGCCAAACGACATGGGACACAGGACTCCTCTGCAGAGAGTTCTGTCTCGGTGGCCGGATCGAAGACTGAGCCTGCCAAGAGTGGTGCTGGGGCGACTTCCGCCGCCGCGAGTGCTGCGAGCAGTGCCAAACCTGCCTCAGCCTGAAAACGGCGGTGTGAAGCGGTAATGAGAAACAGGGATCTGAAAGATGTATGGTCGTCACGACATAGCGTGGCAACAAAGAGCAAATTTAGAGATTAATTACAGGAATAGCGTATGCGCAGCCATTATTGCGGACAGTTGAACGAACAGCACGTCGGACAGGAAGTGAGCTTGTGCGGATGGGCGCATCGGCGTCGTGACCACGGAGGAGTGATTTTCGTGGATATGCGTGATCGCGAAGGCATTGTGCAAGTGGTCTTCGATCCGGACAGACCTGAGAGCTTCGCCTTGGCGGAGACCGTACGCAGCGAGTTCGTGCTCCAGGTCAAAGGGCTGGTCAGGCTGCGGCCGCAAGGAACCAGCAATGCCGAGATGGGCACGGGGCGTATTGAAGTACTGGCCAAGGAGCTGGTGATTCTCAGTGTTGCCAAGACGCCCCCCTTCCTGCTGGATGAGCATGCAGATGTGGGGGAAGATATCCGCCTGCGTCATCGCTATATCGATCTGCGCCGTCCAGAGATGGCGGAGCGTCTGCGCTTTCGCTCCAAGGTCAGCAACACGATTCGCAACTACCTTGATGACAATGGCTTTCTCGATATCGAGACGCCGATCCTGACCCGCGCCACTCCAGAAGGCGCACGTGATTATCTGGTGCCAAGTCGCACTCACCAAGGCAGTTTCTTTGCCTTGCCGCAGTCGCCGCAGCTCTTCAAACAGATTCTGATGGTGGCGGGAATGGACCGCTACTACCAGATTGCGAAGTGTTTCCGTGATGAAGACCTGCGTGCCGATCGTCAACCCGAATTTACCCAGATCGATATTGAAACGTCGTTCATGAACGAAGAGCAGATCATGACGATCACCGAAGAGATGATTCGACAAATTTTCAAGAAGCATCTGAATGTGGACTTTGGAACGTTCCCGCGCATGACCTTCGCGGAAGCGGCGCGCCGTTTCGGTTCGGACAAGCCTGATCTGCGTATCGCCATGGAGTTGGTGGACATTGCCGATCTCATGAAGGACGTGGAGTTCAAGGTCTTCAATGGCCCGGCCAACGATCCTGGTTCGCGAGTAGTAGGCCTGCGCGTTCCTGAAGGGGCACGCTTGAGCAGAAAGGAGATCGATGACTACACCAAGTTCGTCTCGATCTATGGTGCGAAGGGCCTTGCATGGATCAAGATCAATGATCTGACGGCTGGTGTTGAAGGGTTGCAGTCACCGATCCTGAAGTTCATGCCCGAGCAGGTCGTTCACGACGTGCTGGCGCGACTGGGTGCACAGACCGGCGACCTTGTGTTCTTCGGTGCGGACAAGATCAAGATCGTCAACGAGTCGATTGGTGCGTTGCGTCTGCGTGTCGGTGCCGACATGGGCATGATCAAGGGTGACTGGGCTCCTTTGTGGGTCGTGGATTTCCCGATGTTCGAAGAAGATGGCGAAGGAGGTTTGACCGCCTTGCACCACCCGTTCACTGCGCCATCATGCAGCGTCGAAGATCTGCAGCGCGAACCCGAGAAGGCCTTGTCTCGCGCTTATGACATGGTTCTCAATGGCACTGAGCTGGGTGGCGGTTCCATCCGCATCAACCAGCCCGCGATGCAGCAGACCGTGTTCAGGATTCTGGGCATCGACGAAGAAGAGGCGGAAGAGAAATTTGGCTTCCTGCTTTCCGCTCTCTCTTATGGTGCGCCTCCCCATGGCGGACTGGCGTTTGGCCTTGATCGTCTGATCATGCTGATGACTGGCGCGACCTCGATCAGAGAAGTCATTGCGTTCCCGAAAACCCAGTCTGCAGCTTGCCCGCTGACGAATGCCCCTGGTCTGGTGTCTGCGAAGCAGTTGCGTGAGTTGAATATCAGGGTGCGTGAAGCGGTAGCCAAAGAGTAAAGGTTCGGGGGTTGATGATGGCTGGGCACAGTAAATGGTCCAATATCAAGCATAGAAAAGCGGGTCAGGACAGCAAACGGGCCAAGGTGTTCACCAAGATGATCCGCGAGCTGACAGTTGCCGCCCAGCTCGGTGGTGAGCATGTGGCGGACAACCCGCGTTTGCGTGCGGCGGTAGACAAGGCGCTGGGCGCCAACATGACCCGTGAGACGATTGATCGCGCCATTGCCCGCGGTGCAGGTACTGCGGAGAATGACAATCTTGAAGAGCTCGTGTATGAGGGTTATGGCCCGGGTGGTGTCGCGATTTTGATCGAGACGCTGACCGACAACAAGAACCGCACTGTGGCGGACGTGCGTCACGGGTTCTCGAAGTTCGGCGGTAATCTGGGTACGAGCGGGTCGGTTTCTTATCTCTTTGAGAAGCGGGGGACGATCAGTTTTGCCTCGGACAGCGACGAGGACAAGGTGTTGGAGATTGCCTTGGAGGCGGGTGCTGACGACGTTCTGGTGCAGGACGACGGCAGTCTGGATGTGATGACTTCGCCGGAGAACTTTGGTGGCGTAAAGGATGCGCTGGCCAAGGCGGGATTGGTGCCGGTCAGCTCCGAGGTGGCGATGCTGGCCTCGACTGAAGCCGAACTCGATTTTGAAACCACAGAAAAACTCCTGCGTCTGGTGGACCATCTGGAAGATCTGGATGATGTACAGAACGTTTATAGCAACGCGAGTATTTCCGACGAGATCATGAACAGGTTGTAAGCTCTTGCAGCTCTTAGTTTTGCAGTCCTGACCGGGGGAAATTTCAATGGCTTTGATTCTGGGGATAGACCCGGGTTCGCGCCTGACCGGTTACGGCATTATCAACGCGGTGGGGAGCCGGCTCGAATACGTCACTTGTGGGTGTATCAGGCTGCCGGACGTTGATCATCCGCAGCGGCTCAAGCAGATATTCGACAGCCTGAGCAGCATCATAGAAGAGCATGGTCCACAGGAGTGTGCCATCGAGGAAGTCTTTCTTGGCAAGAGCGTGTCTTCTGCTCTCAAGCTGGGGCAGGCGCGAGGCAGTGCGATAGTGGCGTGCATGCACTACGACCTGCCTGTCGCCGAGTATTCTGCGCGCAAGGTAAAGCAGGCGCTGGTGGGCACGGGAAGCGCCGAGAAGGCACAAGTGCAGCATATGGTAAAGGTGTTGCTGGGTGTTACCGGGAATTTTCAGGAGGATGCCGCCGACGCGCTTGCCATAGCAATCTGTCATGCCAATACCAAAGCGAGCCTTCTCAAGATCGCAGGCGCGCGATCGTTTCGAAACAGCAGGCTGCAACATTGAGGGGTTAGACAGTGATTGGCAGGATACGTGGCATACTGATCGAAAAGCAGGCGACGGATATCGTCGTGGATGTGCAGGGCGTGGGTTACGAGATTCAGGCCCCGATGAGCACTATCTATCTGCTGCCCGCACTCGGCAAGGAAGTGGTGTTGCACACGCATCTGGTCGTGCGTGAGGATGCTCATCTGTTGTACGGATTTCTCTCTCTTGATGAGCGTCATATGTTCCGCAGTCTGATCAAGATCAGTGGCGTGGGACCAAAGATGGCGCTCGCCATTCTTTCCGGCATGGCCGTCGAGGAGTTCGTCAGGACCGTGCGCAGCAACGATCTGGCTGCTCTGGTGCGCATGCCGGGGATCGGCAGGAAGACCGCTGAGCGTCTGGTCGTGGAAATGAAGGATAAATTGACGGACTGGAGTGAGATAGCGTCGTCGTCGGCGTCTCTTGCGACAGCCACTCCCTCCGGTCTCTCTGATCGACAAATGAGTCAGGAGGCCGAGACAGCACTGGTCGCGCTGGGGTACAAACCCCAAGAGGCCGCGCGCGTGATTGCTCAGGTTCTCAAGCTCAATAGTGATCTCAATCGCAGCGAGGAGTTGATCAGACTCGCACTCAGAAGCATGGCGCAATCATGATTGAAGAAGATCGTTTGATCTCTCCCGGCATAAGCCCCAACGACCAATCGCTGGATAGAGCGATCCGACCTCTGTCGCTGCAGGATTATATCGGGCAGTCCGAGGTCAAGAAGCAAATGGAGATATTCATTGGTGCGGCCCGCAATCGCGGCGAGGCGATGGATCACACCCTGATATTCGGTCCGCCCGGACTGGGTAAGACCACGCTGGCCAATATCATCGCCAACGAATTGAATGTCTCCATCAAGACAACATCAGGCCCTGTGCTTGAGAAGGCAGGCGATCTGGCTGCCATGTTGACCAATCTGGAGGCTGGGGATGTCCTGTTTATCGACGAGATCCATCGCCTGAGTCCGGCTATTGAGGAGATTCTCTATCCTGCAATGGAGGACTATCAGCTCGATATCATGATCGGGGAGGGGCCTTCTGCGCGTTCGATCAAGCTCGACCTGCCTCCCTTCACGCTGGTTGGGGCGACGACGAGAGCTGGACTGTTGACGTCGCCCTTGCGGGACCGTTTTGGCATCATTCAGCGCCTGGAGTTCTATTCCACGGCGGAGTTGTGCAGCATCGTCACTCGCTCCGCTGCCATTCTTGGGTGCGAAATCGATAGCGATGGGGCATTGGAGATAGCGCGACGTGCGCGAGGGACGCCCAGGATCGCCAACCGTCTGCTGAGGCGGGTCAGGGACTATGCGCAATTCAGGTGTGATGGCGTAGTCGACAAGAGCGTTTCGGGGCTGGCTCTCGACATGCTCAGCATCGACAGCAATGGCTTCGATCATATGGACAGGCGTCTGCTGATGACCATGATCGAGAAGTTTGCTGGTGGTCCGGTAGGAATTGACAGTCTGGCAGCCGCTATCTCCGAAGAACGGGACACGATCGAGGATGTCCTGGAGCCATTTCTCATCCAGCAGGGATTTATCATGCGAACCCCGCGAGGGCGGGTAGTCACCCCTCACGCATATCTTCACTTCGGGCTGCGCCCGCCAGAATCGATCAGAAATACGGTCGAAAACTGACAGATTCTACGGTCCCTTCCTGTCTTTCATTCCAAGTCGAATTACCTTTTTTGTGCCACACTTTGTCATCTGCTGGCCAGTATTGGTGCGATCAATGGAAATATTGCTATTGTTTAATCATTGGCTGTGAAACGGGACGCAGAATTTGGCAAAAACTCTTTGTAAAACACCGGATTGTGTATGAGAAGCAGGAAACATGCCTTATAATGCCGCCAGTTTTTCTATGCTGAGAGGAAGTCCAAGTGAGTGATTCGTTGAACGTGTGGCGTCTGATCCTTGAGGCGACTCTGCCCGTGCAATTGGTGATGCTCATACTGTTGGCGGCCTCGATTACATCATGGGTGATGATTATCCAGCGTTGGCTGGTGCTCATGGCGGCTGAGAGCGGCATGGCAATATTTGAGAAGCGCTTCTGGTCCGGAATGGATCTCAGTCAGCTGTTCCGCGAAGGCAGCAGTCAGCAAAAGGACAATAAGCCAACTGGCGGTATGGAAAATATCTTCAGGGCAGGATTCAAGGAATTCATGCGTCTGCGTCAGCAAGGTGGTATTGAATCCGATGCTGTGATGGGAGGGGCTCAGCGTGCGATGCGTGTGGCGTATTCCCGCGAAGAAGAGAAGCTGGAAAAAAATCTGACCTTCCTTGCAACCGTAGGTTCTGTGAGTCCGTATATAGGCTTGTTCGGTACGGTAATCGGGATTATGAATTCATTTATCAGTCTGGCCAGCCAGAGTCAGGCCAGTCTGCAAGTCGTTGCGCCTGGTATCGCTGAGGCCTTGATTGCAACGGCAATGGGTCTGTTTGCAGCGATTCCGGCGGTGGTTGCGTACAACCGCTACTCGTCACGGGTCGAATCGATCACCAATAACTATCTGACGTTTACTGAAGAGTTTGCCAGTATTCTGCACAGGCAGTTGTACAGCAATCCCGGTAAAGCTTAGTTATAGAGCGCAGATGCTCTTAGCATCGGTACAGGAATTATGGAGACAGTGAGAAAACGTCGTAAGCCAATGGCTGAGATCAATGTGGTTCCCTACATTGATGTGATGCTGGTGCTTCTTATCGTTTTCATGGTGACAGCTCCTTTGCTGACACAAGGGTTGAAAGTTGATCTGCCTCAGGCTTCATCCGAGCCGATCGACGTGGACGAGAACACGGAAACGCTGGTGGTTTCCATTGGCGCCGACGGTCAGTTTTATCTGAGTCTGGGGACAACCGAGACTGAAGCTCCAGAGCCTGTGGCTTTGGAGTTGGTTGGGGAGCAAGTTGGCAAGATTGTTGCGGCTAATCCGCAGATTCAGGTGTTTGTCGAGGGGGACGGGCAGAGCAGTTACAGTTCTTTCATCGATCTGATGTCAGTTCTGCAGGCGGCTGGAGTCGCAAGTCCGAATTTGATCACCAAACCTTTGGAATAGTTAACCTCTGCTGTGACTGCTTTCAATGGCTATCCATTCTCGATTTTTATGGCTGTAGTGCTGCACTGCTCCGTGCTCGCGTCTTTGTTCGTGTTCCAGAGAGCAAATACCGAAGTGCTTGATGTCGTGAGCCCACCAGCCATCAAGGCAACGCTGGTTGGTGAGAATCCGCAGGTCAAGCACTCGCAGGTGCAGCAACAGAGACAGGCACGACGAGTAGAAGAGCAGCGCGCTGAGCAGCGTCGCGCGGAAGAGCAGCAACAAGTTGCTGCCAGAGAAGAACAGCAGCGTCAGGAAGCTGAGCGCCGCGTTGAACAGGAGCGCAATACCCTGCAGCAAAAGCAGGAACTGGAGCGCAATCAGCAAGCTGAGCGCCAGAAAGAAGCTGAAGAGCAGAAGCAGCGCGAAGAGCGTCAGCGGCAGGAACAGGCAAAGCAAGAGGATGAGCGCAAACAGCAGGAGCTGGCTGCCGAGCAGGAACGTGTGCGTCAGGAACAGGCGCTGCAGGCCCAGAAAGATGCTGAGGCGAGCGAAATAGCCGCTCAGGAATCGGAAGCAGTGATGTC
>JAUSMU010000344.1 GCA_030645995.1 Gammaproteobacteria bacterium
GACACGGAATTCGGTCTCGCTTCTTATTTATATTCGCGTGACATCGGGCGCGTCTTTCGTGTGGCCGAGGCGCTGGAGTGTGGGATTGTCGGGATCAATACCGGACTTATTTCGACTGAGACTGCACCGTTCGGAGGCGTCAAATCATCGGGCATTGGACGCGAAGGATCGAAGTACGGAATCGAAGAATATCTGGAAGTGAAGTACCTCTGCCTCGCAGGTCTGTGAAGCAATCTCCGCAAAAATTTTGTTCCTCTTGGCCTCCCCCTTAAATAGTGAGACTGCACCGTTCTTCGGCATGGTGGCATATCGACATTGAAAAGAACTTGACTTTGGTCAACGGAAAGTGTGACGCAATAATAGTTTGTTTTAATGCTTTACACAGGATTTTGCGGTGATATATTCAGCGCCCGAGAGAGGACTCACAGCATTGTGAGGCCCTATTTCAAGGGAGAGTTTGTACAGTCAGAGGAATTTGCAGTATGCATTGAGGTTCATCTTCACGCATGCAAAAGCCTCACTTTTGCCGCGTAATCCTTCGGAACCCGGCATTATTCCTCAGGCGTTACAACCACCTGATTGCGCCCGCTTAAATTACACTACAAGTGCGGATACGTGTTCGGGGTACACCAAAATAATATTTCAGAGGTTGAAGCATGAAGGTTAGTAAATATCCACAGAAGAAATTGCTATGTGCAGCTATTTCCATTTCTTTGCTGCAAATCAGTGGTTCTGCTCTTGCACAAGCGGCAGATCCAGAAGTTGAAGAAGTTGTTGTCACTGGCTCCTTTATCCGTCGTACAGAAGGTTTCCGCGCAGCATCTCCAGTCACACAAATCAGCGCAGATGATGTAGCGCTGGCCGGTACCCCTAACATGGGTGACGTGGTCGCCAACATGAGCTTCAACCAGGGCTCACCTGTTACACAAAACTCCCTGACTGGCGCATCCAGCACCAGCACTTCCGTAAACCTGCGTGGCCTGGGTTCAGGTGCAACTCTGAACCTCGTCGATGGCATGCGTGTGATCGGCACCAACGTAAACACCTTCGTTCCACAGATCGCTCTGGCGCGTCTGGACGTGGTGACTGACGGTGCTGCGGCACTGTACGGCTCACAGGCAGTAGCCGGTGTGGTCAACTTCGTTCCACGCAGCTCCTTCGACGGCGTCCGCGTAGAACTGTACCAGCAGGGCGATGACCGTGGTGACTACAAAGACACCATGCTGAGCTTCCTGGGCGGCACCGAGTGGAATGGTCTGAACATCGTTGCCGCAGCCGAGTGGCGCGCCAACGGCACGCTGCGTATGCGTGACCGTCCGGAACAAGCCAACGCCGGTCTGACTTCTTCTTCTACTTCTAACCCTGGCAACTACACAGTGCCTCTGCGTGATGCCGCTGGCAAGTTGACCGGCAAAAGCACAACCCTGCCTGATCCAGGTTGCGGTGCTACCCGTGCCGACCAGCCAATGTCTGAAGGCTCCAACCCGAATGGCTTCCTGTTCAACCAGACCGGCGCTGCCGGTGGTACACGCTGCTGGTACGACTACGGCGAATTCTGGGATTATCGTACTGCACAAGACGTGGGTACTGCGTTCCTGAACCTGTCCTATGACGTCAGCGACGACCTGAGCCTGTCTGCACAGACCAGCTTCTTCTCCCGTCGTGCCTACAACCGTGGTTCAGCCTCCAACCCAGGCGGCCGCGTGTCTGAGCTGCCGGTCATTCGTGGCGAACTGCCAGGCAACCCCTACCGTGCCAAGTCTTCCACTGGTGCCCTGCTGTTCGCGGCAGATGCCAACAAAGACGGCATTCCTGATCGCAACAGTGCCAATCAGGTCATCCTGGATCCAGCCGGTATCGCGTTCAACGAAGACGTGAAATTTGCTGCATGGCGTCCATGGGGCAAGCAAGGTACGCTGCCAAGCCAGCTGAACTCTGATGGTTCACTGGGTTCCGACACCTACATCCGTGGTTTCCGTCAGGCTCTGAAGGCCGAGTTTGCAGTTCCAGGTGACTTCCTGGTGGATTGGAGAGGTACGGCGACTTACACCTACTCTCAGCAACTGGACAAGAGCCTTGCGCCCAACTTCAGCCTGAGCGCCATCAAGCAAGGTCTGAACTGTGACGTGAAGAATGATCGCGAAGCCTGCTTCAACCCCTTCGTGGCCACCAACCCAGCCAACCTGAACACTCAGGCAGTGGCTGACTCAACCGTGCTGACCAGCAACCGTTCGCATTCAGAAGACAAGCTGCAGACTTTCGACCTGGTGTTCAACGGCGACCTGCCGCTGGGCGGCTTCGAATTGCCAGGCGGCCCGATCGGTTCAGCAATCGGCTATCAGCGCCGTTCTGACCGCTTCAACGACATCCCTAGCCTGCACAGCCTGACTGGTGACGTGTTCATCGGTGCACAACTGTTCCCGAACAGCGATGGCCGTCACGTTGATTCCTACTTCGCCGAATTGTCAGTGCCAATCCTGGACAACCTGGAAGCACAACTGGCAGTCCGTAACGAGAAGTACAGCACTGGGCAGTCTTCTACCGACCCGAAATACGGTCTGGTATATACCCCGATGGACATCCTGACCTTGCGTGTGAGCGCCGGCCAATCGTTCATTGCCCCGACTCTGAACCAGTTGAACGCACCGCAGTCTTGCGGTCTGACCAACGTATCGGATCCGTTCACTTCCTTTGCTGCGTTCGCTGCGAACTGCTCACAGGGTAACCCGAATCTGGTACCGGAAACTGCAGACACACTGTCTATGGGCTTCGAACTGGAAATCATTGAAGACCTCAACCTGAGCATCGACTGGAGCGAGACTGACTTCACCGACCGTATCGTGTCGTCAACTACTTCAGACGTACTGGCAACAGACTTCTTCAACTTCAAGCAGGCCACTGGTTTTGCCGGTACTGGCAAGCCTTCTCTGGCGCAAGTTGCTGCCTGGAATGCCGATCCACGTTCTGACAAGCGCATCCAGCGTAACCCGGATGCGATGGACCAGATCGATCGCATCCTCAGCGGCGACAGCAATGCTTCCAGCATGCTGGTTCGTGCAACTGACATGAAGTTGAGCTACCGCTTCGATATGGAAGGCATCGGCTTCTTCAATGTTGCTCTGGACGCGTCTTACCTGGATACCTACGCTTACCAACTGCGTCCGGATCGCCCCGTGGTTGAAGGCGTAGGCAAGCAGAACGAGCCAACGGGTGCGGTTCCTCCGCTGCCACGCTGGAAAGGCAACCTGAGCGTGGGCTGGACCTCTGGTCAGCACAGCGCGAACATGACCGTGCGTTACCTGCACGACATGGCCTTCGACGCCAACCCGTTCAGCTACCAGGCTAAACTGCCCTACAGCAACTTCCGCAATCCAACGGAACTGCACGCGTTCACCACTGTTGATGCAAGCTACAACTTCAGCCAGCTCGAAGCGCTGGGTGGCGAGTTTGCCTTCACAGTAGGCGCGCGTAACCTGTTCGACAGACTGCCCCAGAAAGTGCCGATGCTTGGTGGTATTGAATCCATCATGTACGACCCGACTGGCCGCATGCTGTACGCCCGTGTGTCTTACCAGATGTAAGACGTAAGGGCTGATGCCCCAGTGTTCTGATTGTGGGAGCCTGCCTGCAGGCGATTGCACCAGTGACCACTGCGGCTTCAACGCTAAAATAAAAAAGGGCGATTCCTCCGGGAGTCGCCTTTTTTTTATGCCGCGAATTTTGGGGTCAGACGAGAAGCTTCGCGAAGTCCTCGGCGCTTACCGGCTTGCTGAACAGAAAACCCTGCACCTCGTCGCAGTGGCGGTCTCGCAGGAACGCGAATTGCTCATCCGTCTCCACGCCCTCGGCCAGGGTCTTGAATCCCAGCCCCTTGGCCATGGCGATGATGGCGATGACGATGGCTTCGTCCTCCGGGTCTTTGCCCAGATCCCGCACGAAGGATTGGTCGATCTTCAGCTTGTCGATCCGAAAGCGTTTAAGGTAGCTGAGCGACGAATAGCCAATGCCGAAATCGTCGATGGCCAGAGAAACCCCTAGATTATGCAGTTGCAGCAACAGACTGAGCGTCAGCTCCGAGTTGTCCATGGCGATGCCCTCGGTGATTTCCAGCTCCAGCAGCGCCGGATCAAGGCCACAGCTGTGCAGCGCCTCGAAGACATCGTCATAGAACGACTTCTGATGGAATTGCACCACAGACAGGTTGACGGCGACCGGCACCACCGGCAATCCCTGCCTCTGCCATTGCGCGACCTGACAGACGGCGGTACGCAACACCCAGTCGCCAATCTCCAGAATCAGTCCGCTTTCCTCAGCGGTCGGAATGAACTCGGAGGGAGATACCAGCCCTCGCGTTGGATGTTGCCAGCGCACCAGCGCTTCGGTACCGATGAGCTTGCCGGACACGACATCGTACTGAGGTTGATACACCAGTCGGAACTGTTCCCCTTCTATGGCCTGACGCAACTCGCTCTCCAGGTGCAGAAGCGCGCTGGCCTGCTCGTGCATCTGCAGTGTGAAGAACTGGAAGTTATTGCGCCCTTCCTGTTTGGCCCGGAACAGAGCGGCGTCAGCGGATTGCACCAGCTGTCCGAAATCTGTGGCGTCATGAGGAAATAACGCGATGCCGATGCTGGCGGTGAGGGTGAGCCGCTGTCCCTCAATGACGAAGGGCTGGGCGATCACCTCAAGAATTTTACCGGCGGTGTGCGCGGCGGCCTCTGCATCTTTGCACGGAAGCAGCAGAATGAAGTCGTCGCCGCCCTGACGTGACAGGATTTCATCGGCCTTCAGCATGGCGGTCAGGCGGTCTGCCATCTGCTTGAGCAGCAGGTCTCCCACGCCGTGCCCCAGCGATTCGTTGACGATCTTGAAGCGATCCAGATCGATGCACATCAGTGCCATGTGGCTGTCCGTCCGGGTGGCGCTGGCCAGCGCGTGCAGCGTCAGATCGCGCAGCAACTGGCGGTTGGGAAGGCGCGTCAGCGGATCGAAATTACTGAGGAACTGAATTTTCTCCTGAGTGGCCTTGTGCTCGCTCAGGTCCATCAGGATGGCGATGTACTGAATGATCTCACCCTGCCCGTCACGCACGGTGTTGACAGACAGCCACTGAGGGTAGGTGTCGCCGTTCTTGCGGCGGTTCATCAGCTCGCCCTGCCAGTGATCGCTTTCCTGCAGCGTTGCCGCAATCCCGGCGAAGAAATCAGCGTCATAAAGATCGATCGCCAGCAGCGTCGCATCGGTCCCCTTCACCTCCTCCTCAGAGTAGCCGGTAATCGTGGTGTAGGCATGGTTGACCGAGATGATGTGATTGCTGGCGTCGGTGATGATGATGCCGTCGCGGCTCGCCTCAAACACCTGGGCATGCAGCTGCAAGGTGTTCTCAAACTTCTTGCGCTCGCTGATGTCGGTAGAGATACCGCACAGCGCATATATGGTGCCGTCGGCCCGGCGCAGGGGCAGCTTGATGGACCAGTAAGTCGTCACGGCGCCGGTGGCGGTCACCAGACTGGTCTCTTCTTTCTGCACTGTCTCGCCCTTCTCCAGAACCAGCCGATCATTCTCGCGAATCTTGCGGACCGTGGCTGCGTCGAAGAACTTGCTATCGTCGGCGCCGACGACTTCTTCCAGTGTCGTACCCCACAGATCCAGCACTGGCCGGTTGGCGAACAGGTAGCGACCCTCGGTGTCCTTCATATAGATGCAGGCGCTGACTTTCTCCATGATGGTGGAGATGCGTTGTTCGCTTTCCTCCAAAGCACTGGTGGCCTTCTTGCGCCGTACCTCGCGATCGAAATTGTCGAGTGCAAAACTGATGTCCCCGGCCAGCTCGCTCAACAGCGCTATGATCTCCGCATCAAACGCTCCGATCTGCGAGTGATAAACGTTGAATACCGCGAATGGTTTGCCATCGCGCTGGATCGGGAACGCGGCTATGGCGGCCCAGCCGAATTCGCGAGCCTGTTCATGCCACGGACGTGTGCTGCCATCGGCGAGGTAATCGTTGACGATGATCGGTTTGTTCTCGCGCAGTGCGCGGCCGGTGGGGCCACACCCCTCGGGGGTTGCAGCGCTGGACGATATTTTAAGGTTGTCGAGATAGGCGAGCCCGCTGCCAAAGGAGGCCACGACGGCGATGTTCTGCGCTGCCGGGTCTTCGGCAGGGGCAGCGGACGGATTGAGCTGCCCGATCCAGGCCATGCGCATCTGGCCAAATTCCACCGCCATCTGGCAAACCAGCGGAAACAGTTCACGCTCGTCTCCCATGCGGACGATGGCTTGATTGATCACGCTGAGCGCATGATAGATATGGGTAAGGTAATCGATGCGCTGCTGCGCTATTTTGTGTACGGTGAAGTCTCGCACCACGGCGATGTAATGATCTTTGTCGAGCGGCGTGGCGTGAATCTCCACCGGGATATGTGAGCCATCCTTGTGCTGCAGCGACCATTCTTCCAGATGGCTGCCGACGCTCATTACTACGGGTATCTGTTCCTCCAGGCGAGTATGTTCGAAGGCGGCCATCACGTCATGCGGCCGAAGTTGCTGCAGCTCTGCGGCCGAGTAGCCGATCAAGCGCTGGAAATTTGGGTTGCTGTCGATAATTCGATGCTTTAGATCGAGCAGCACAATACCATCGCCGGCCTGATTGAACAGACGCTGGAATCGATGCTCGGCAGATGCCCGGCCGTTGGTGGTCAGCCAGCTCAGTATGCCCAGCAGCAGAGTGATCAGCGTGCCACTGATCAGCACCAGTTCCTGCCTGAAGGGCGGCAGCACGCTGGCCTCGAATTCCGGCGTGGCGCTGATGCGGACGGTCCAGCTGCGGCCGCCGACAGCGACTATCATGTCCAGTTGCGCGCGTTCCTCGATCTGCCTCAACTCATGCCGCACTCCGTCCGAGTGGAACAACAGCGACGCCTCACTCAGTGGCTCCCCGTCGTGAATCTCGATATCCAGATCGGAGTTGAACTCTCCCTGCAGGCCGGCCATGAAGTCGATCATACGAAAGGGCACATCTACCCAGCCGGTGATGGCAGCCTCGCGTTCCTCCAGCGTCGCAGTCGGCGCTCCTTCGCGGTAGACCGGCAGATACATCACAAAGGACACGGTGGCCTCGCGTCCGCTGTCCTGAACCAGCGCCAGCGGTGCGGTGATGGCAATGTCATCGCTCTGCAAAGCGCGATTCATGGCTGCCCGGGCCGTCTCCGAGGTTAGTACGTCGAAGCCCAGCGCGGCCAGATTGTCCCCCTCCAGCGGCTCGATATAGACGATGGGCGCATAGCTTGGGCGAATGCCCGGTGGGGTGATGCTGTAATCGGGAAACGAGCTGGCGCGCGTCAGGGCGACGTGGGCCTCAATCTGATTTGCGGGAATCAGTCGGACCAGCGCGATTCCCAGTACTCCTTGCAATTGCTCCGGGAAATGCAGGGCATCCATGTAGCTTGTGAATTCGTCGTGCGTAATCTCTTCCGAGGTGCTGACGAAGCCTTGCACCCCGCGCATGACGACCTGAAAGGTGTCGAGATTGTGCTCGATATTGACGGCGGCACGGCGCGCTTCCGCTTCAAAATTGACAGTGAGGCTGTCGGTTTCACGCTCGACAGTCTCCCTCCACAGGACTGTCGTAATGATGGCACCACCGATCATGACCATAGTCGTGATCAACACCGGCATCTGTCTGCCGATGCGCTTAATTCCTTGTTTTTCAGCCATATTGTGAGCTCGATCCGTCGTTGTCTTGCTGCTGCTTGGTGCTGCTGTTTCCTCTGCTCTGCAAGCCCGTGTCGCCCGAGTGGGCCGAGCTACAAGGTAGGCGCCTGTACGATGCTTGTCCAACGATACTCGTGGTAACAGACGGGTTCTCTACATTCAGGTTGTGACTCGTTGTGACAATTCGCCTGTGCCGGTTGGCCACATGTCTGTGATAGTATCGCGACTTTTTACAGCCAGCCGACCGATGCAGGCAGGGCTGATAGATCGGGAAAATCATCTTGGCCATAAAAACTATAAATACTCAGCGCTCAGCCTTCCGTTCCTCACTCAAGCGCGCGCTGCCCAAATCGCTGACAGTGTCTCTGTCGCTCTCAATCACGCTGTCACTCCCATTGCTTCTCGCCCACTCAACCGCGCAGGCGCAGTCTGTCGGCAGCCAACCTGTTCAAGGTCAGTCCGCACAGATGGCCACGGCATTGCCTGCCGCCTTGCCGCGTATCGAGCTGAGTGAAGAGGCGCGCGTCACCCTCGATGGCGAGCTCAACGAATCCGTGTGGCAGCAGGTGCCCCCTTTTGACGGCATGCGAGTCACCAAGCCCGACACATTGGCGGAAGCGTCGCTGGACACCCGCACCTATATCTTCTACAACGAACGCGGTCTGTACGTCGGCATACAGAACGAACAGGCGCCCGAGACGCTGGTGGCCCGCATGAGTTCGCGGGATCAGGACCTGGAGCGCGATGCGTTTGTACTCGCCATCGATCCCTCCGGCAGCGGCCTCTACGGCTATCTCATGCAGATCAACCTCGGCGACACCGTCAACGACGGCACCATCCTTCCCGAGCGCCAGATCGCACTGCAATGGGATGGCCCTTGGAATGCCCGTACCGCCGAGACCGAGCAGGGCTGGTCGGCAGAGATTTTTATTCCGTGGTCCATGATGAGTCTGCCGGAGGCGAGCGCAGAGCGAACCATCGGCATCTACACCGAGCGCCGGGTCGCCCACTTGAACGAGACCTGGTCATCGCCGCCATTGCCAGACACTTCGACTGGCTTCCTCTCCGCGTTCACCAAGGTGTCATTGCGCGAGATCAATCCGCGCACGCAGCTGACGTGGTACCCCTTCGTCGCCAGCAACTTCGACAACATTCGCAACCAGAGAGAGTCGCGGGTCGGAACCGATATTTATTGGCGCCCGTCCTCCAACCTGCAGCTGACGGCGACGCTGAATCCGGATTTCGGTTCGGTGGAATCCGATGACGTCATCGTCAACCTCGACGCCTTCGAGACCTACTACGCGGAGAAGCGCTCCTTCTTCCTCGAGGGGCAGGAGATCTTCATCACTTCCCCGCGCGCCGGTGACGACGGCGGCCCGAGCAATGCCGGCCCGCGCGGCAGTGGCGCGCGCGGACAGCCGACCACCATGCTCAACACGCGCCGCATCGGCGCCTCCCCGGACTATGTGTTGCCCACCGGTGTAAAGTTTGATCCCGTGGACCTCGGCCGTCCGGCCGACCTCATGGCCGCCTTCAAGCTCACTGGACAGAGCGGCAACCTGCGCTACGGCACGCTGGTAGCCAGCGAGGACGACAGCCAGATTCGCGGCCGCGACGCAGCCAACAACTCCGTGCTGGTGGAGGCGGAGGGGCGCGACTTCCTGATCGGCCGGATGCTTTATGAAAACACCAATGGCGGTGGACGGCGGGCGCTGGGCTGGATGACGACGCAGCTCACAGGCGCGGTGGCAGATGCCACAGTTCACGGTGTGGACATGCATTACTTCTCCCCCGATGCACGCTGGGTGGCGGATACGCAGTTGCTGAACAGTCACGTGCAGGGCAAGTCTGGCTCGGGCATGTTCTTCGACATGAGCTTCCTGCCCCAGCGCGGCACCACGCATCGTTTCGGCGGCGAATACCTCGGCAAGGACCTGGACATCGACGACTTCGGCTTCTGGCGCCGCGCCGACAGCATCGGTCTGGAGTATCAGTACAAAGTCAGCGAATCCAATCTGGAACGCTACCGCAGCCGCACGCGCAGCCTGACCTTCCGCTACTACTGGAACGAGAAGGGCGAAGGCGTGCGTGCCGGAATCTACACCGACCAGGACTGGGTGCTGCACAACAACCACAGCATTGGCATCAGCGCCAACTATTTCCCCGGCCGCGTCGAAGACCAGCTGACCCGTGGCTATGGCACTTTCGAGATTCCCGAGCGCTGGGACGGCCGTCTGGCCTGGACCTCGGATCGCGCACAACCGCTGAGCCTCAGCTCCACGCTGATGCTGCAGCAGGAGAACCTCGGCGTGCGACGTCTGACGCTCGGCATCGGTGCCAACTGGCGCCCTGTGGATCGCTTCTCCCTCCAGCTCGACGTGGAGCGCATCGACCGCGAATCCTGGCTGGTGCATCGCGGCGGCAACCATCTGACTTCCTATGAGACCAAGGAGTGGGCACCGAAGCTGGGAGTCGAGTATTTCGTGACGGCCAAGCAGCAGTTCCGGGTGTCGATGCAGTGGGTGGGTATCGCGGCGGTGGGGGACAAGTATTTCACCAGTAATCCGCTGCGCACGGAGTCATTGACCGAGGTGGCGAGGCCGGCGGTGTCTGATGATTTCAATATCAGCCGGATGAGTTTCCAGGCGCGGTATCGGTGGGAGATAGCGCCGTTATCGGATTTGTTCGTGGTGTATACGCGAGGGAGCAATCTGCCGCGTAGTTTTGATGATGATACGGTGGGGCTGTTCCGACATGCCTGGACGGACAAAATTGTCGACACGTGGGCGATCAAACTGCGTTATAGAATTGATAGTTGATGTGAACTACGTGGGCCGGGCTGGGGTGTGGGGTAGAGCTACTCAGGACGCGCCCGTGAACCCATCCATGGGGGGCTCGGGTGCCGCCATCCCTGGCGGCACACGGTCCTTCGCAGCTCTACCCCACACCCCAGCCCTGACATCTGTGGTTCGCGGGGCCTTTTAAACCATTGCGCGGGGCATCGCGCTTCGCTCACTTTTTGTGATTGCTGCTGGACTTCAACGTGGCGCCGATGCTGCTTCCACCCAACGGTTTTGAGTTTCCACTGCAGCCAGATCTGGGGCGGGGGGAGGGGCAGGAGGGACCGTTGAGCGCCATGGATGGCGCGACCGAGCCCCCCAGGGATGGGTTCACGGGCGTGTCCCGACCGACCCTCCCCCCGCTCCAGATCGACCTACGGAGCACCTCAAAACAGTCACCCTGGTGATCACGATCTCTCTGAGAACGGCAACAGCTGTAACGGGCACACTTCCAAGACCCTCAAGACCGAGGACGGACAATTCCAGGTGGACACGCCACGGGACCGTAAGGGCAGCTTTTAGCCGCAATTGGTCAAGAAGCACCGGCGCCGCTTCACCTCCATGGGCGCCAAGATACCTTTTTTGTTACCGCATAGGTCAAGTAACGCGCTGTGTATATGCCGATACAGGCGAGTGCAAGTGCTGGAGGCGCTATCAGTCCTTTCGCGCCTCAAAATTGAGTTGCCAGCCCATTTTTTTACGCTTATTCTGAAAATGTTTCGTCTGGGCGAAATCTTCTCGAGGAGGGGCAACTCGATGACAGTACAACAAGAAATTGTTCTGGGATACGCCATGCGGCATCAAGCCGTAGCGTATCGGCGGCGCTTCGATCACCCACAATTCTTGGTGCCGCCATGCCTGACATGCCGCGCTTAACGTGCTCCCCCCGAACCTTACTGATTTTTGACCTGAATGGCGCGCGTTTCGGCGTGGACGCCACGCTGGTGCGCGAATCGGTTTGGTTGCCGGAACCGACTCCGGTAGAGGAAGCGCCACCTCACATCATTGGCATCTTCAGCTTGCGCGGCCAGATCGTCCCTATCACGGACCTCAGTCTGCGCTTCGGCCATGCTGCATTACATTATCGCCTCAGCGATCAGATCCTGGTGCTGGAATTGGAAAACCTGTTGATGGGTTTAATCGTCAGCGAGGTGATCGAGGTGATCGAGGTTTCCGCCGAAGCAATCCAGCCGCCGCCGAAATTTGATGATGAAACGCCTCACCATGCTCATCTGGTCGCGGGCGAGGTGCGCGTGGGTGACGACCTCGTGACACTGCTGGATGCGAACCAGCTGGCGCATCTTCCGTCCCCCCTCCCTCTTTCGACAAGCTCAGGACAGTCCACGCCTCCCCCAGGGGGAGAGGGAGCACTTCACTTTTGCCCGCAGGCTACGCCGCAAGAACATGCGGCGTTCCGCGCACGCGCCAAAGCGCTCATGGAAGCGCCTACCGAAGAAGATGGCGCGCGTCTGTCTCTGGCGGTAGTGGAGCTGGGCGGCGAATACTTCGGCATCGAACTCCAGGCAGTGCAGGAATTTTGCGACATCGCCCACCCCAGCCCGATTCCATGCTGCCCGCCACACATTCTGGGCGCCGTCAACCTGCGCGGCAACCTGCTCACACTGCTCGATGTTCGCGGCGCACTCAACCTGCCACGCGCGGTGCAGTGCAGCGGCAAGGCGGTAATCGCCCGTGCTTCGACCACGCTCAGGACAGGCATCGGTGAGCAACTGGTAGGCGTGGCAGTGGACGAGGTGCACGACGTGGTTTATTTGCGCGAGGAAGCATTACAGGCTGCGCCGTCGGCATTGCGTGAGCAACACGGTGCTGAGATCAAGGGTATGGCGTCTTATGCAGGCAAGATGATGGCGGTATTGGACCTGCCCGCGTTGCTGGCGCGGGAGGAATGGATAGTCAACGAAAGCGTTTAACCAATTGCGGATTGTTGATTGCGAATTCATTCCGCACTCCGCACTCCGAAATCCGCATTCGAAAGGGAGATTGTCATGTTCGAAAAAATGAAACTGCGCCAACGCATTTTACTGGGCTATCTGGCTCCGTTGCTGCTTTTGCTTGCCGTCATGGTGCTGGTGTTTATCAACCTGGGCAAGGCGGAAAATCAGAACGCACTCGCCGAAGCCACTTACACCAACCTGCACAACGGCAAGGATCTCATCCTTGCTTTAATCAAGATGCAGCGCTCGTCGCGCGGCTATTTACTGCAAAAAAATCCCACTTCGCATGAAACCTTTCAGAGGGCCAGCAACGAATTCAAGGAGTCTGCCGAACTACTTGATCGCGAGATCAATGACCCGGCCCAACGCGATACATTGAAACAGATAGTGGAACTTGGGCAGACGCTGAACAAAGTTCAGCAGGAGGAAATGGCGCTGGTGGACGCTGGCATGGTTACGGAAGCCATTGCAGAGTGGGAAGCGGAAGATTTTCCCATAGCGCGCGAGGCGGAAGATTTGCTGGACAAGTTCGAGCAGCGCGAAAATGAACTGCTCCAACAACGTCAGGAAACCTATCACGCTGCCTTGAACACGGTCAGCAATTCGATCATCTATGGCATGTTAGGCTCCATTGCGCTGGCGATCGCCATCGCGCTGTGGCTTGCCGTGGCGATCAGCCGCAACATCACCGCCAACGCCGCGCAGCTTTCCGCCGCTGCCAGCGAAATTGCCGCCACCATCAACCAGCACGAGCGCACCGCCAGTCAACAGGCGGCAGCGGCCAACGAGACTTCTGCCACCATAGAAGAGCTGTCCGCTTCCTCGCGCCAGTCGGCGGATCAGGCAGCGAGCGCGGCGGCGGTGGCGGAAAAAGTCAGTGCGGCGACGGTGCAGGGCGGCGATGCCACCCATCAGGCGGTGGTAGCGATGAGCGGCCTCAAGGACAAGATTGCCGCGATGGCCGATCAGATTCTGCGCCTCGGCGAACAGACCGCACAGATCGGCAGCATCGCCACGCTGGTCAAGGACTTGTCCGGGCAGATCAACATGCTGGCCTTGAATGCCGCAGTGGAAGCCGCCCGCGCCGGCGAGCACGGCAAAGGCTTCGCGGTGGTGGCAAGCGAAGTGCGCAAGCTCGCCGACCAGAGCAAGAAGTCGGCGGAGCAGGCCACGGCCCTGGTGGCCGACATCCAGAAATCAACCAACTCTTCGATCATGATGACAGAAGAAGGCACGCACACCGTGGCCGAAGTGACACAACTGGCGCAAAAGGTCGCCGAACTGTTCAACAACCTGTCTGGCATGGCGGGCAGCGTCAACGAGAACGCCCAGCAGGTGATGCTCAACGCCAAGCAGCAATCCGCCGCATTTACCCAGGTAGTGGAAGCAACCAACAGCATTTCCGCTGGCGCCAAGGAGACCGCCGCCGGTATTAGCCAGACCAAGATCGGCGTGCAGAAATTGAACGAGGCGGCGGAGAATCTCAGGGCGATAGCGTGATGAATTCGCACCTACCAATGTAGTTCGACAGGGTGTGCCATGATTGAAGACAAGGAACTGGCTCAACTATTCAAGGTGGAAAGCGCGGAGCATCTCGCGCGCCTTGACGACGGTTTTCTGCGCCTGGAAAAGACGCCCGCCGACCAGCCGCTGCTGGAAGAAGTGTTCCGCGAATCTCACAGCCTGAAGGGTGCGGCACGAATGTTAGGGCTGTCTAAAATCGAGACCGCCGCGCATGGACTGGAAACTATTCTGAACACGGCGCGCAAGGGCGAGACACCACTCACGCCGAATGTGATCGAACGCATGTCTGCCGTGCTGGGCGATTTGCGCAGGCTGGTGCAGGAGGCGCTCGCCCCGAATGCGGAACAGCCCAATGCGGATTTCGGATTTCGGAATGCAGAATTAAGAACCGATACCACGCCAGCTCCCGCGCTTGACACACTGCAATCCGAAATCCCCATTCCGCAATCGAGTGCTCCGCATTCGACAGATTCCGCAATTCCAAATCCGCAATCCGCATTCGATTCGTTCCAAATTGAAACTGTGCGGGTGGAAACACGCAAGCTGGATGATCTGCTCACGCTGGTGGGCGAACTCAGCGTGATCGAGGGGCGGGTGCAGCACCGGCTGTCGCTGATGGATGATCTATTGGAGCAATGGGCGTTGCTGGAGCGGAGCCGCAGGGAAAGGAAGGCAGATTTCGGAATGCGGATGGCGGAGTTTGGAAAGAGGATTCAGCCAGCGCGCGATGCTTTCTACGAAGACAGCACGCGCCTGGAAACTACAGTCAACACGCTGGAAGATCGGGTGCATGCCGCCCGCCTGCTGCCATTGTCCACCGTGTTCGCGCTGTTCCCACGCATGGTGCGCGATCTTGCCAAAGCGCAGGGCAAGGAGGTGGAGCTGCTGATCGAAGGCGGAGAAATCGGCGTGGACAAGCGCGTCCTCGAAGATATGAAAGACCCGCTGATGCATCTGCTGCGCAACGCGATCGACCACGGCATCGAAGCGCAGCCTGAGCGCGAAGGGCAGGGCAAACCGCTCTCTGGTACGGTGCGGCTGCAAGCAATGCGGGAAGGCAGTGGCGTGCTGTTGGAAGTGCGCGACGATGGCTGTGGATTGAATATGGAAGCGATCCGGCAGGTGGCGCTAAAGCGCGGGCTGCACGACGAGGCCACGCTCGCCGCCATGACTCCGGCGCAATTGCAGCAACTGATTTTTTTACCCGGTTTCTCCACCAGCACCTTCGTCTCCGAACTGTCCGGGCGCGGCGTCGGACTGGACGTGGTGCGGGTCAACGTGGAACGCCTCAAGGGCGAGATCCGCATAGAGTCCTCACCGCAGCAGGGCACGGCGATACAAATGCGCCTGCCGCTGAGCCTGGCTACCACGCGCCTGCTGCTGGCAAGCGCGGGAGATCGTCTGTATGGATTGCCGATTGAATTCGTGCATAGCTCGCGGCGCGTGCGCGAGGAAGATATGTTTACTCTTGAAGGGCGGCCCGCCTTCAGCCTCGATGAACAACCGGTGATTGCTCCGCGTCTGGCTGATTTGCTGGGCTTGCCCGCCGTGAATCAGGGCAGCGGAACAGTATGCATCGTGGTCGAGGTAGGTGCCGAACTGCTGGGGTTGCGCGTGGACGAGCTGCTGGATGAAGAAGAAGTCGTATCAAAACCGCTGGGTACGCCGCTCACGCGGGTGCGCAATGTTTCCGGCATGGCCATATTGGGCAACGGGGAAATTTGTGCGGTACTGAATCCCGCCGATCTGTTGCGCACAGCAAAAAAAACGATTGCAGAATTCGGATTGCGGATTGCGGAACGAACCGAATTCAGCACTCCTCACTCTGCAATCCGTATTCTACTTGTGGAAGATTCAGCGCTGGTGCGCGCCATGGAAAAACGCATTCTCGAAGATGCCGGATACGAGGTAGTCGCCACAGCGGACGGTATGAATGCCCTCGATGCGCTCGGTCGCCATTCTTTCGCTGCGGTGGTATCGGACATCGTGATGCCCAACATGGACGGCCTCACGCTCACCGCCCGCATCCGCAAGGAACCGCGCTACAAAGACCTGCCGGTGATACTGGTGACTTCCCTCGCCTCCGATGAGGACAAGCGGCGCGGTCTGGAAGTTGGCGCTAACGCCTATATCCCCAAGCCCTCGTTCGATCAGCGTGTGCTGCTGGAAACTTTGAAAAGGTTAATATGATTCGAGTTATGTTGGTAGACGATTCTCCAATCATGCTGCATGTCCTGCAACGCATGCTGTCCCGCTCACCTGAAATCCAGGTAGTGGGTACCGCCGCCAACGGCAGGGAGGCGCTCGACTTGTTGCCGGATTTGAACCCCGATGTGATCTGCACCGATCTGCACATGCCGGTGATGGATGGGCTGGAATTCACCCGCGCGGTGATGGACGAGTATCCGCGTCCGATCCTGGTAGTGAGCGTGTCGGTGGAGCCGGGTTCGCCTAATATTTTTCGGCTGCTCGAAGCGGGCGCGGTGGATATTCTGCCCAAGCCTTGCGACATCCTCGGCTCCAATCTGGACAAGCCGGCCAGCGAGCTGGCCAGCAAGATACGCATCCTGGCCGGGGTGCGGGTGTTCCGCCGCCGCAACAATGGGCGTGGCACCCTTGCCGCCACCACTGCTCCCAAGCCTGCCGCAATACCGCGCCCGCAAGTTCCGCCGCGCATCGTGGTGATCGGAGCTTCCACCGGCGGACCGCAGGCCTTGCGCGAAATTCTGGGGAGCCTGTCCGCCAGATTTTCGCTGCCGGTGGTATGTGTCCAGCATATCGGCAGCAGCTTTCTGTCCGAGTTGGTGATGTGGCTGGGCAAAATCTGTCCGCTGCCGGTGCGCAAGGCAGCGCACGGCGAGACACCGCAGGCGGGCGTGATTTATTTCGCGCCAGAGGATGCTCATCTGGAACTGGATGAAGGGGGGTGCTTCGCACTTTCCCTGGCAACGCCCTTCGACGGCCACCGTCCATCGGTGACCGTCACGATGCGCGCGGCTGCACGCTGTTTCGGCGCTGGCACTGTGGGCGTGCTGCTGACGGGGATGGGGCGCGACGGCGCCGACGGCATGGCGAATATCGCAGCAGCGGGTGGCATTACCATCGCGCAAGACGAGGCCAGCAGCACGGTGTACGGCATGCCCAGGCAGGCGGTGGAACTGGGTGTAGTGCAACACATTCTGCCGCTGGAACAGATTGCACCGACGCTGAAAACGATTGCGGAATCCGGAGTGAATTACTAAATCGGGAGCACGGAATGGAAAATAAAAACGAATTGAGGTCTGAACCTAAATCGCGGAGTACAGACGCTACTCCGCAACCCCCAATCCCCCATTCTCATTCGGAAATCCTGATCGTTGAGGACAGCGCGGTAGAGGCCGAGATGCTGCGCCGCATCCTTGTTCGGGCAGGTTACCGGGTAACGTTGGCGACGAACGGCAAGGAAGGGTTGCAAGCCTTGCGCGAGCATCCCTGTGCGCTAGTGATAAGTGACGTCCAGATGCCGCTGATGGACGGCTATGAGCTGTGCCGCACAATCAAGTTCGACGAAAACCTGTGGAGCACCCCGGTGGTTTTGGTCACGATGCTGTCTGAACCGAAAGACATCATCATGGCGCTCGATGTCGGCGCCGACGGCTATGTTACCAAGCCCTATGTCGAGGACATGCTGCTGGGCCGCGTCCGTTCCCTGCTGGCCAACCCGCCGCGCAGAAAGCTTGCTGAAGAGCGGCGAAAAATACATGTGGAATACGGGGGGGAGAAGCACAGCATCTCCGTCGATAGCCCGCAGATGGTGAACCTGCTGCTCTCGGTGTACGAGAACACCCTGACCCTGAATCAGGAGTTGATGCTCATTCAGAATCAGCTCAATGTTCTCAACGAAAGCCTGGATGACCAAGTGCGCTCACGCACTGCAGCCTTGCAGGAGAGCGAGCAGAAGTTCCGCACCGCCACAGATACGATACTTGACGCCTTTATCATTATTGATGGGGGCGTACAGGGCACGATAACGTGGTGGAATTCTGCTGCCGAAGCGATGTTCGGCTACAGCAAACAGGAGGCGGCCGGACGGGCACTGCATGAGCTCATTGTGCCACCTCGCTTCCGTGAGGAGGCGCGACACGGCTTGGAGCATTTCAACCAAACCGGGGAGGGTACCGCGATCAACAAAACCGTGGAGTTGGTTGCGTTACACAAAAATGGCACGGAATTCCCCATCGAGCTTTCCCTGTCCGCCATGCAGCGCAACGGGAAGTGGCAGGCCATCGGCATTGTTCGCGACATCACCGAGCGCAAGCTGGTTGAATCCCAGCTAAACGAACAACTCGATGAACTGCGCCGCTGGCACGAAGCTACTTTGGGGCGGGAGGTGCGCACCCTTGAACTCAAGCGCGAGGTGAACGAACTGCTGGTTCAGGCCGGGCAGCAGCCACGTTACACCAGTGTGTAAATCAAGTGCGGAATGCGGAAGCAGCATTCCACAAGCCG
Organism: Gammaproteobacteria bacterium; assembly: GCA_030645995.1. Classification (GTDB taxonomy): domain Bacteria; phylum Pseudomonadota; class Gammaproteobacteria; order Pseudomonadales; family Pseudohongiellaceae; genus UBA5078. The sequence continues at coordinate 18,521 of JAUSMU010000344.1, forward strand.
CGTTCCACAGGGTGAACAAAACATGAAAAGCCATAAGTCATCGGGATTAACGCTCACACTCCTGACTATCATCTTCGCGGTGGCTGCGGTGGTGTTCGGCGCCGAGCTGTTGTTCATGATGCTTCTCCACAAGCTTCTTATGCCCATGTTCGAGCTCCCGGGTTTGGCCTGGGGCGTCATCGACGCCGTCACGATGGCCACAACCGTCGCTCCGCTGCTCTATTTTCTGGTGTTCCGGAAAATACACGAGAGCGAGGAGCGCTTCCGGCAGATCAATACCGCTGCCCAGGATGCGATTGTTATCGTCAACGAACAGGCTCTGATTACCGACTGGAATCCCGCCGCGCAAAAAATATTCCAGTACAGCCGCGAAGAAGCACTGGGGCAGAAGATGCATCGGCTGATCGCACCGCCCCGCTACCATGAGGACGCGGCGCGCGGTTTCGCCCGCTTTGAAGAGACCGGAGGCGGCCCGTTGATCGGCAAGACAAGCGAGGTCGTGGCGCGGCGCAAAGACGGCAGCGAATTCCCTGTCGAACTCTCCATTTCGGTGGTCAAATTGAAAGACCGCTGGCATGCCGTCGGAGTCATCCGCGACATCACCGAGCGCAAGCAGGCAGAAAAAAGGCTGTATGTAAGTGAACAGAAATTTATGCGGCTTTTTATGGAGGCTCCCCTTGCCTTGGGTGTTGCCGACAAGGATGGCGCCATCGTTCTTTTCAACAAGAAATTTACCACACTCTTCGGCTATACCGTTGAGGACGTGCCGACGCTGGAGGAATGGTGGCTGAAGGCCTATCCGGATGAAATTTACCGTCGCCAGGTTCTGGATAACTGGAACGGTGCGTTGGCTAAAGCGGTAAAGGGCGGAACGGATGTCGAACCCGATGAATACACCGTGACCTGCAGAGATGGTACGCAGCGCATCGTCATCATCGGGAGGAGCCCCTTCGAGGGCGGTGTCCTTGCGATATTCAACGACGTCACCGAACGCAAGCTGACGGAGGATACGCTGCGCGAAAGCGAGGAGCGTTATCGCTCCCTGTTTGAAAACATACCGCAAGGCTATGCGCATTGCCGGATGCTGTTCGAGCAGGATGCGCCGCTGGATTTTATTTATCTCAATGTCAATGGCGCATTCGGAAAAATAACCGGGCTGAAGGATGTGGTCGGGAAAAAGGTCACCGACGTCATTTCGGGCATTCGCGCATCGAACCCGGAGTTGTTTGAAATCTATGGCCGGGTAGCCTTGACCGGTCAGCCGGAAAGATTCGAGACCTATTTGGAGGCGTTTGGGCTCTGGCTTTCCATTACCGCCTATAGCCCGCGCAAGGAATATTTTGTCGCCGTATTCGACGACATCACCGGGCGCAAGCAGCACGAGAAGGAAGCGCAGGAGTTGCTCAAGGTTGCCACCCAATCGCGCCAGGTCATGCTGGGGATGATCGAGGACCAGAGGCGGACGGATGAGGCTCTGCGCCAGCTCAACGCAGAACTGGAAGAAAAAGTAAAAACGCGCACCGCCGATATGGAGAAAGCCCGGCTTGAAGCCGAACAGGCCAATCAGGCCAAGTCATCCTTCCTCGCCGCGATGAGCCACGAGATACGCACCCCGATGAACGGCGTGATTGGCATGGTCGACGTGCTGCATCAGAGCAGCCTGCAAGGTTTCCAGGTGGAGATGGTCGACCTGATCCGCGAATCGGCGTATTCCCTGTTGGACATCATCAACGACATTCTCGACTTCTCCAAGATCGAGGCCCACAAGCTGGAGATCGAATACGTGCCCACGCGGGTGCCCGATGTGGTGGAAAGTATTTGCGGGATGCTGGACGGCATGGCCATGAAGAAAGGGGTAGAACTTACGCTGTTCACCGATCCGGCGATCCCTGCGGAAGTCATGGGCGATAGGCTGCGCCTGCGCCAGGTGCTGGTCAACCTCGCCAACAACGCCATCAAGTTTTCCGGCGGGCAACAGCGGCCGGGGCGAGTATCGGTGCGCGCCGTGTTGACTGAAAATAGTTCACATTTCATAACCGTTCGCCCTGAGCCTGATGAAACGACCAGCCATTTGACTGAGATCGCAAGCGAGCAAGTCGCTGGTTATGTCGAAGGGTTGGGTGCTACGACAGGCTCGCCACGAACGGTTGAGGGAAATTTGGAACAGGTCACGCTGGAGTTGCGCATAATCGACAACGGCATCGGCATGGATGAAAAAACAGTGGCGGGGCTGTTCACCCCGTTCACTCAGGCCGATATCTCCACTACCCGGCGTTTTGGCGGTACCGGGCTGGGGCTGTCCATCGCCCACCATCTGGTGGAGCTGATGGGAGGAAAGATCACAGTGCAAAGTGAACTGGGCAAAGGCTCTACCTTTACCGTGCATCTGCCGCTCGTGTTGCCGGAGGTAGGTCGGGATTCATCCCGACATGATGATGGCGTCGGGTTGAATCCCGACCTGCAAGGACTGCCCTGTCTGGTAGTGGGCGGAACGGAAAGTCTGGCTGCTGATATGTCTGCTTATCTCACGCACGCTGGGGCAGTGGTTGAGCATGCAGTGAATCTGGCGACCGCCGGAGAACGGGTTGGCACGCTGTCGCCGGGTATATGGGTGTGGGTCATCGACGCCGACGATGAGCGGCTATCGCCTGACGAACTGCGCGCCGTCGTCCGCGCCCACCCGGAACAGGAAACCCGCTTCGTCGTCATCGGGCGTGGACCGCGCCGGAAGCCGCGTGTGGAGGATGCCGATCTAGTGTCGGTAGATGGCAATGTGCTCACCCGTGGAACTCTGCTCAAGGCGGTGGGCATCGCCGCAGGGCGGGTTCAGATAGAAAAGGAAACACCGCTGTCCGGCAAGAGTGAGGCGGAATTCAGCCCGCCCTCGCGCGACGATGCCTTGCGCCAAGGCCGGCTGATCCTCGTGGCCGAGGACAACGAGACCAACCAGAAGGTGATCCTGCGCCAACTCGCATTGCTCGGGTTTGTGGCAGATATCGCCGCTAACGGTCGCATTGCACTGGAACGCTGGCAGAAGGGCCATTACGCGCTGCTACTCAGCGACCTGCACATGCCGGAGATGGACGGCTATGAACTGACCTCAGCCATCCGCGCCGCAGAGCAGGGTGTACGGCACATCCCAATCCTGGCACTGACCGCCAACGCCCTCAAGGGCGAGGCCGAGCACTGCCGTGCGGTCGGCATGGACGATTATATGAGCAAGCCGGTACAGCTCGCAGACCTGAAAGCGATGTTGGAAAAATGGATGCTGGTTGCCGCTGAAGCTGCGCCGGTTGAATCCGGTAGCCCGCATGATAATGCGGGGAATATCCCCGGAATTCATCCGGACGACATTGCTCCGACCGCCGCTCCAGTTGATGTGAACGTACTCAAAGCTCTGGTGGGCGATGACGAGGAAATCATTCGCGACTTCCTGCAGGACTTCCACATCAGCGCAGAAAAAATAGCAGCGGAGCTGCGCGCTGCCTGTGCGTCGGTAAAGACAGCGGAAGCAGGTGCGTTGGCGCACAAACTCAAGTCCTCGGCCCGTTCGGTGGGTGCGCTGACGCTGGGCGATCTGTGCGCCGCAATTGAGCAGGCGGGCAAGGCGGGCGACATGGCAACACTGACGGCACTGTTGCCAGGGTTCGAGCAGGAGCTGGCGAGCGTTGAGAGTTTTCTTGAGGGGTATTGAGATGCAAACTTGGTTTCTGACCGGTCGGAACATTACGTTGGGCGGATGATGCCGTGTATTAAATAACGAATTATGGGAAGTTGCTGTTATGGAGAATAAATCCGCAATTAATATTCTGGTGCTCGATGACGAGTCCTTCATGCTCAAGCTGCTCGGGCGCATGCTGGCAAACCTGGGATACACAGCAGTTTCCACTTGTGACAACGGACACGCGGCACTGGCGTTGTTCGATAGGCCGAACGACTCCCCCAACCTGATCCTGCTGGACCTCAACATGCCGGAAATGGACGGGCTTGAATTCGTACGCCACCTGGTTGAGCGGCACTATATCGGCAGCCTGCTCCTGGTCAGCGGCGAAGACGAACGCATGCAGCAGGCCGCCGAAAAACTGGCCAGAGCGCATAAAATCACCGTGCTGGGGCATCTGCATAAACCCGCCTCGGCGCAAGGCCTGGCGGAGCTGATCGGGAAATGGGCTGCGCCATCGAAAAATGAGCCGCGTGCACAAAGGAAAGTTTACGGTGCGGACGAGTTGCGCGCGGCCATCGCCAACGGGGAGCTGGTTAACTATTATCAGCCAAAGGTGAGGGCGGATAGCGGTCGCGTGATGGGGGTGGAAACGCTGGTGCGCTGGCGTCATCCTCAGGACGGCATGGTGTTCCCCGACCAGTTCATCAGCGTGGCGGAAGCGCACGGCCTGATCGATAACCTGACCCGTGCGGTGCTGACCAATGCGCTGGCTCAGGCCAAGCTCTGGCAGAATGCCGGGCTGACGCTGATTGTGGCCGTCAACTTGTCGATGGACAATCTGGCCTCGCCGGATTTTGCGGATTTTGTTGTAGGGCTTGCGGCCAAGGCGGGTGTGCTGCCGCAGACGATGGCATTGGAAGTGACGGAATCTCGCCTGATGGAAGACTTGCGTATCCCGCTTGAGATTCTGACCCGGCTGCGCCTGAAACGCTTCCTGCTTTCAATCGATGATTTTGGTACTGGCAATTCTTCCATGGCGCAGTTGCGCGACCTGCCCTTCGATGAGCTCAAGATCGACCAGAGTTTTGTGCATGGCGCATGGAACAACGAAAAGTTGCGGGCGATGTTCGATTCCAGCCTCGGCCTGACAAAACAACTCGGGATGGAGTCTGTAGCGGAAGGGGTCGAAGACCAGGCCGATTGGGATTTCGTGCGCCAAAGGGGTTGCGATATTGCCCAAGGTTATTTCGTCGCCAGGCCGATGCCCGCCGCCGATCTGCCTGCATGGATACAGTCCTGGCAAAGGGGCTTTGCTGCTTCCAACTGACGCAGTTCACACTGGATCAATCATGAACGACGCAGCACTGCTCGACGAACTGGCGCAACTGACCGTGCTGCGAAATGGCCTGCGTATTCGCGGCGATGCGCGTGACCGTTTCGCCAACATACTGCGCGAGCGCGCCGCACACTTGGGCTATTCCTCACTGCAAGACTACCGAACTTTCCTGGTTGGCAAACTGGCAGCCGAAGAATGGGAGGAGCTCACCCGCATCTTCACCAGCGGCGAGACATTTTTCTTCCGGGACCACGGCCAGTTCGATCTCATGCGCCTGCACCTGTTGCCCGAATTGATTGCCGTGCATCGTAGTGACAAAATCCTGCGCCTGTGGAGCGCGGGTTGCGCCAGCGGTGAGGAGGTTTATTCTCTGGCGATGCTGATGGACATGCTGCTGCCGCTGCCGCAGCATGGTGGCTGGGATATCCGGATCTTCGGCACGGACATCGACTCGGCGGCGATCGCCAAGGCGCGGCGCGGGCGTTATGGGAAGTGGTCGTTTCGCATGATTCCTCCGGCATTGCAGCAGCGTTATTTCCACCTTGAAGGCAACGAGTGGATATTGGATGAACGCATCCGCAGCATGGTGACGCTCCGCGTTTCCAATCTCGTTGATGAACCGTTTCCGGATTCTGCTTCAGAGCTGCACGACATGGATCTGATTCTGTGCCGCAATGTGTTCATCTACTTCGACCCCGCTGCCGTGTCTGCAGTCGCAGCAAAGCTTGCAGCGACGCTGCACGAAGGAGGCTACCTCCTGACTGCGCACACCGAACTCATCGGTCACACGGTGCAGGGACTGGAGTCCAGATTATTTGCCGATGGTGTGGGGTATAAGCGAGTTTCCTATCAATCTGTCATAGCGCCCCCCGCGTCGCCGCCTTCGATTAGCGTAGCCGCCGGGGCATGGCGAGCACCTCTCGTGGCGAGGTCTTCGGTCAGTATTGCTAACAAGGCATCATCCGCTACAGTACAAACCGCGCATCCGGCACCCATGGCTCCCAGCGATGAGGCGCTGCTCAAGGAAGCGCGGGTACATGCCGACTGCGGCGCGTTCGATAAGGCAGAACAAATGTGCCATAAGGCATTGGTCGCTAATCCGCTTGCGTCCGCCCCATATTTTTTGTTGGCACAATTGGCCCAGATCAAGGGGGATTTTGAGCTGGCCAAGGAGTGTTTGGATAAAGCCATCTATCTCGATCCACGCTTCGTGGCTGCATATCTGGAACTGGCGGCACTCTGTGAGCGCGTCGGAAATATGGCGCGCGCGCAGACTTTGCGGTGCGCCGCTTTGGATATCATCCGCACCATGCAGAACGACGAAGTAATCGAGCAGTATGAAACGACGGTGGGAGATTTGGTGAAATGGCTCGCGCAATGTGAGCGTGAACCAGCAGAAGTGCACCCAAAGGAATTGAAATCATGAGTTCAAGTTTTCTTGATTACGTTATTTGCTATAACTGACGAACATGAAGCTACTGGCCGCAATAAAAAAGACCATCAGCCTATCTTGGGAATGGTGATTACAATCTCTTCGGGAGATTTTTCGGTCTGCAGCCCCGTGGCATCCACTGGCTCCTCAAGCGGAATTGAGCGCGAGAACTGACTGATGCTGGTGCTCTGCAGGCCACCGCCAAAGTTGCCACTCTGGTGACGCACTTCGCTGCGCACCTGCGCCGAGATCGAGAGGGTGTTGTCCTCCAGCTCCGTCACCAGCTCCACTTCGCTGTCTTTGGCGATGGAGATGATCACCCGGTACTCGTCGTCAGACTCCTGCAACTCAATCTCCGGTTGAGTAGCGGCACCGAAGCCGCCCAGTCCGCCCCCAAATCCCAAACTTGTGCCGTTGCCCGCCACGCCGCTGAACAGGCGGTCCATCTCCTGCTGCATCTGTTGCAGTCGCTGAAACGGATCGCCACCGATCACCAGTCCAGTCCACGGATCGAACAATGCTTGCCGATCCGCCTGCGCCTGCTGCTCGGCACTCTGCTCCAGCTTTTGCAGCACCTCCCGTTCAGCTCCCGCAGAACCACCACGCAATTCCGCCACCTCTTTACCCAATGTCCAGCTGTAAGCCGCAAGCGAACCAATCGTCAGCAGCAACATCGCTGCCGCACTGCTCACCACAATCTTTCGAGTCTCTTTGCGCATGTTCATCACCCCGTGCATCAGTGAAACAATTCAGACGCTCAGGCCGACACGGCCGACGTCGATGCCGAGATAGGGATGCTGCTAGAAATTTCAAGGTCTTTCGATCGAAGCGCTGAAGTCAGGTCTGTGCCGGAGAGGGTCTGGTGGCCAGGACCGTTGAGCGCCATGGATGGCGCGATCGAGCCCTACAAGGACGTATTCACGGGCGTGTCCTGTCCACCAGACCCTCTCCGGCACAGACCGCCCTACGGAGCACGTTCCAAAAGAACCTACCGATCCACCGTATATTTGATATCAACACTCTGCGTAGTCCCGGATTTGGCCTCCAGCTTCACCCGCTCCGATAACGTGTAATCGATCGACAGCGTCGACTCCGTCTCGAACAACCCCACCCCATACCGAATGAACAACCTCGGCGTCAGATACTTGCCAAGGGTCAGACTGCTGCTGGTCGTATCCCCCCTGCTCGTGATTGCCAGCGTATCCAGCCCCAGCTGATTGCGAATCTGATTCGTCAGCGACTGCCCCTGATTGATCCCCAGATTCGTGATCGCCCCGATCAGCGCGTTGCTGTCCTGCGCGCCGATCTCTGCGAACGGCCTGTCGGTCAGCAGCACCGCGATGATGTCGCCATCGGGCAGCGTCGGTGTCGAGAACAACTGGCTGCGGATGTCGCGCAAGGTGCCGTTCATCTGCACGCCCACGGTCACGTTTTCCGTCCGCCGCACTGCGCGGATATCCAGCGCCGGGTTGTCGTAGCTGCCGAAGAACAGCAGCTTGCCGTGCTCGATGGTGAGGGTGCGGCCATAGGTCTCGTAGCTGCCTTCCACCACCGTGAGCTCGCCATAGGTCAGCGGTGCGCCGGTGGCACGCTGCGTGATGTCGAGCGCGCCGGTCAGATGGCTGTCGAGGCCGAAGCCGCTGAAGTGCACATCCTCGCCAAGCTCCACCCGCAACTGGGCGGTGAGCGGCACGTTGTCGAGGATGCCCCGGTCAGCCTGCGCCGCGTTGTGGATGGTGGGGCCTTCGTCAGGCTGGCCGACCAGCACGGTGTCGCTGGAGACATCGATGGCGCTGGCGGGCAGCGCGGTGATCTGTATGTCGAGCAGCGGAATGCGCAGCAGGCCGGTGATGTCCACGCCGGTGCTGCTGGCGGTGACGGTCACGTCTGGCGATATGGCCAGATTCAGTTCGGGGCGGCGGATGAGGTCGACGTTTTCGCCTTGTAGTGTCAGCGTCATGCTGCGCTCGGGGCTGAAGGGCTTTTGTATTTCGCTCTGGAACACCAGCTCGCCCTGTCCTGAGCGGGCCTGGCCCTGCAGCGTCAGCGTGCCGTTGGCGCCGGTGTCTGCTGTAGGGTCAAAGGTGCTGCTGACTGTCGTGTTGAGCTCGCTGATCTGCAGGCCCATGGCGGGAATGCTGAGCGCCGTGTCGCGCAGATAGAGGTTGCCGCTCACGCGGGGTTCGCTCACGGTGCCGCCGAGTGTGGCGAGGCCGCTGAGCTGGCCTTGGCTGATCTGCACCTGCCGGGCGAAGGCCTGCACCCAGCTCAGGTCATCGAACGTAAGGGTGAGCTGGCCGTCGAGTCGCTGGTCGGCCGTGATCGTCAGGCGTCCGCGCGCGGAGCCTTGCACGGAGATGCCGGTGGCGGCCAGATCGGGTTGAACGAAATCCACCCCGGCGTCCAGCAGCCAACGGTTGTCGCGGCGATTTGCAGTCAGGATAGCGCTCTGCCAGTGGAATTCCTGGGCGAGAGGCGCGCCTGCGCCGCTGTCTTCTGATAAACCCGCTGCGCCGGATAAGCCCGCTGTGCCCGATGACTCCGCTGCACCCGCTGGCCCGGCTGCACCGATAAATGCGGCATATCCCGTGCCCAGATCCACACGCAGGTCCAGCGCCAGGTCCTCGGGGGCGTCGGTGAGGCGACCACTGACTGTCGCCTGTGCGGTGACTGTGCCCTCGAAACTGGTTCCGGCGGGCAATCTGGAACGCAGCGAGGAAAGCGCTGTCGTTGTTGTAGATGGGGCGCCAGCTTGCGCAGCGCTGTTGAACGTCGATAGCGGATAGCCGCTCAGCGTCGCGCTGGCCTCTATCGCGGCGCTGTCGTCCCATTCGCCCTGCAGGCACAACGCGCTGGTGCCCTGGCTCCAGCAGTGCTGCGCGATGCTGACCTGCGCGGGGGAGAGTTGCAGCTCGGCGGCCTCCTGCAGCTGCCAGTCCCCGAGTTCGGTGCGCAAGGTGCCGTTCAGCAAGCGGCCCTGCCAAAGGAGTGGGGCTGCTGGGGTGCCGCTTGTCGCCGCGTCGATTGCGTCGAAACCACCACTCAGCTGCAGTGCCGCCTCGCCCAAGGGGCTGCGCATGGCCAGCGTCAGGCGGTGGGCGGCGAGTTGTCCGTCGACGTCCAACTGTAACGCGTCGATGCGCTGTGCCCCGGCGACGATGTCGGTGCCCGTCGCCGTCAGGGTGAGGCTTGGTCCGCTGCGAGGTCCGGCAATCGTGCCGCTGGCCTGCAGGGCACCGGCGAGCAGGGGGGAGAGGTTCTGCAGGCTATCGGCTTGCAGTTGAAACTCCAGTGCGATGTCGTCGGACCAGCGGCCGGAGGCGCGTAGCTGATTGTCGCCGACATTCAGACGCAGAGCAGAGAATTCGAAGTCCCCGCCGTCGAGAGCTACCACACCGCCACCCGTCAGTGGGTAGCCGTTCAGAATGCCTTCCAGTGAATCGATGGCGAATGTGCCAATGCTGCCCTCCGGGGATTGCCGCAGTGTCAGGCTGCCGGTGCTGGCCAGCGCCCCGGGCAGGAAGCCCTCTGGCAGCAGCGCCTGATAATTGCTGGCGTCCTGTTCGCGCAGGCTGTAGGTCAGGTTCAGGTCGACACCGTCTGCCCAACCCAGCTGGCCGGTGCTGCTCAGCGAACCCGTGGGGGTGCTGGCATTGAACTGGTCGATCGTCAGCGTGCTGCCTTCCAGCAGTGCGTTCCAGTTCAGCGTCATGGTCGGCGCCACGCGTTCGCCGCTCGCATTCTCGACGTCGAGAGAGGTCGTGCCGGTGAGATGCAGCGCCGCGAGCGAACCCGTGGAGCTGATCTCCGCCTCATCCACAACCAAACTCAACTCTCCGCCACCACCTCCCCCTTGTCCCTGTGGGAGCGGGCCTGCCCGCGATAGACTGGCGTCACCTCCCCCCACTTGCAATGGCAACCGCTGCGAGACAATCCGATGCTGCAGACTCAGCCCGCCCGCTGCGGCGAGCGAGGATTGCAGGCCGGTGCTCACGCTGCCCTCGCTCAGGATGTCCAGCGGGCGACTCAGCTGGTGGGAGACGATCACAGTGTTGAGGTCGCCACTCAGGGACAGTTGCCCGCCGAGCTGGAGGTTGGCGTTCTGGCTGCCGTTCTGGCTGCCGGTCAGGTTGAGCGTGGGGCCTGCGGAAGGGCTCGCCTGCGCAGACGCCAGCGCCTGCAGCACGCCCGCGCTGTCTGGGCTCAGCGGCAGCTCCATCTCCCAGTCCAGTGTCAGCTGCAGGGGGTAGGGGGCGGTGAAGTCGAGTTGACCCTCACCGCTTACGCGTACAGGGTTGACGCCTGCGGTCATGGCGAGCTCGAATGCCTGCAGGCGCAACCGGCTTTCCTGCAGCGAGATGCCAAGACTGAGCGTGTCGATGAGCAGCGGTTGCGCGTCTGGGGCCAGGTCGAGAATGGCATCGCTGGCGCGCAGTTGGGTGATCGCGAGTCCACGATTCAGGGGAAGCGAGAGCGGAAAAGGCAGCGTGCTCAGTGTCGCCTGCACACTTTCGGCAACCGTCTGTATGGTTTGCGCCAGAACGCGTGCCAGCGGTTCTGCGGCCGTTGGCACGACCGGCTCTGCGCCGTGCCAGCGCACCCGCAGGCCGTCCAGCGCCAGCGCGTCCAGCGTGACTTGTCCGGTGAGCAGCATGAGGGGGTTCCAGCGGCCCTGCAGCGTCGCCATGGACACCGCGTTGGGGTTGATCCCGGCGCCGTCGCTGTAGCGAACTTCATCCAGCGTCATGCCCCACAGCAGCGTGCCTTCGCTGCGGCCGATTGTCAGTGACTGGGCGCCTGCAGTGTTGTCGTTGAGCAGTTGTTCTATCTGCCGGATGACCCAGTTGCTGCCGATGCTGGTGCTCAGCAGTGCGGAGATCAGGCAGAGCGCCGCCACCACGAGAATCAGCAGCACGGTGAAGCCAATGACCAGCGTTCGCAGCAGGCGCGTACGCAGCGACCGCTCGCCGCTCTTCGGCCGCGAGGGTGGTGGAGTGGGCTCGGGAGAAATCGAACCGGGAGACATGTTCGGCGTGGTGATCGTCACAGATCCGGCCCCATGGTGATGTGCAGGCGGAAGCTGTCCTTTTCGGTGCTGGACCCGACGCCCATGCCGAGGTCGGCGCGGATCGGCCCGATCGGGGACATCCAGCGCACGCCGACACCCACGCCCTTGTGGAGATTGATGGCGGCGAAGTCCGCGAAGGAGTTGCCGACGTCGTAGAACACCGCCATCTTCCAGCCCGGGCGCACCTCGAAATCGTATTCGGCGCTGCCCGTCAGCAGGTGTTTACCCCCGATGACCTCGCCCAGTTCATTGAGCGCACCGAGGCTGTTGAACTGATAACCCCTGACGGTCTGGTCGCCGCCGGTGAAGAAGCGGATGGTGACCGGCAGCTCTTCGAGTGCGTCGACAATCGTGGTGGCGGCTTCGGCGCGCAGCAACAACCGCCCGGGGCCGAATGAATGGATGAATTTGCCGCTGGCGTGCAGCTGGACGAAGCTCATGTCCGACACGAAGGCGTTGGAGGCGCCACTGATCTGACCGAACAGGCGCCAGCCCCGGGTCGGGAAGATGGGGTCGTCGGACTGGGTGCGGGCCCAGTTGATGCCGGAGATGGTCAGGTTGCTCTGCTCGCGCAGGTCGTTGATCAGCGAGGTCTCGCGCTGGAAGTTGGTGTAGATGTTCCGCAGCCATTCGTTCCCCAGCAGCCAGGCGTCCACGGTCGAGCGATAGCTGACCCCGACGCGATAGGTGTCGGAGTTGAAGGCGTCGGTCTGCTGTCCGAGGTAGCCGGTGGAGATGCTCAGGCTCTCGGTGGCCGGATTGCGCAGGGGGATCACGTAGCTCAGATTCGGTTCCTGACGGGCAGGGGAGAGAGCCGCGTCGGCTTTCAGGCGATGCCCGCTGCGGTTGAAATAGTGATCCTGATACGCCAGCGTCAGGCGCGGCCCGATGTCGGTGGTGACCCCCAGCCCGGCCGACCAGGAGCGGCGCGCACGCGGCGTGAGCTCGATCGTCACAGGTACCACCCGCCCCCCAATGTGGGAGCCAGCCTGCTGGCGATCGTCTGCACTTCCTCCTCGAGACGCCCCTCCGGATGCCCCCCCTGCCTGATTCATCGACAACTGCGGCGTCACCGCCACCTGACTGAAATACTGGCTGTCATTCAGACTTTCACGCAGCTTGATCAGCATCTCGCTGGAGTAGGGCGAGCCTTCCACAAAAGGTAGAAAGCGTGCAATCAAACGCGACGACAGCTCTTTGATCGGAGTGATGTTGATGGTGCCAAACTGATAGCGATCCCCCGGATCGAAGTCGATGGTCACATCCGCCACGTTGCGCTGCAGGTCCACGCTCAGCTCCGAGCGGTTGAAGCGCGCGGCGAAGTACCCGTGCTCGATCGCCACTGCGCTCAGAGAGGATTTGAGGTCTTCGTAATGGCTGTGGAGCAGTTGCGCGCCTTCGCGCACGGGGGATTCGGCCAGCAGGCGGGCGAACGGATCAATCTCCTCGATCTCGCCATTGGGCAGAAGGATTGAGCCACTGTATTGACCAGCAGTGATGTTGATTTGCGGCGGCCCGAAGCGCACCGGCTCTCCCGGCGTCACATCGATGGCGAGCGCCCAGCAGGGCGTGCCCGCCGTGAACCCGGCCTGCTGACGTAGCTGGTAGTAGCCCAGCGCCTGAGCCGCGCGCTCGACATCGCGGGTAACCTCTGGCAGCAGCCTGTCCAGACGGCGCTGCTCGGCGCTGCATGGCTCACTCAGCACGCGCAGGTGAGCGCGCAGATTCTCGTCGAGTTGCCTGTCGGCGCCGCTGATGGTAATTGTCGGCGCCGAGGCTGCGGGCACCGGCGTGTCGACAGGTTGGGCAAATCCCGACGGCGCGCAGGCCATGAGCACAGCGGCGAGCAGAAACGCATGCAGCGGTTGTCGAGTCTTGAATGTTGTCGATATCTTGATCATGTACTGCTTGTAAACTCCAGAATTCGACAGCAGACTCCTTGTTATCAGAGCTTGGTAACAGAGTCAGTGTCTTGATTATCTCATCCAGACACCCCCCGGGGTAACCCTTAATTCCCGCAAGGTGCCCCACTATGGAAAGAGGACCCGGCATGACAGCGCAAACTCACCCGCTCGACGACGTGCGTATCAAGACAGTCCGCACTCTGAACGTGCTGGGCACACAGTTTCACTACCACAGCCTCCCCGCGCTGACGGAACTCGGTTACCCCGATCCGGCGCGTCTGCCTGTCTCGTTGCGCATCCTGCTGGAAAACCTGCTGCGCCGTCTCGACGGCACGACTGTCACGCTCCATGACATCGAGCAATTGCTGCACTGGCCTGATACGGCCAGCTCCAGCCACGAGATCAGTTTCCTGCCAGCAAGAGTATTGATGCAGGATTTCACCGGTGTGCCGGCCGTCGTCGATCTGGCGGCGATGCGCGATGCCGTGGCCGCCGCCGGTGGTGACCCGGCCTTGGTGAATCCACTCATCCCCGTGGATCTGGTGGTTGACCACTCGGTGACGGTGGATGCCTTCGCCCAGGACACGTCGTATCGCGACAACGTCGCGCTGGAGATGGAGCGCAACCGCGAGCGCTACGAGTTTCTGCGCTGGGGGCAGGAGGCCTTCAGCAACTTCCGCGTCGTGCCGCCCGGCACCGGTATATGCCATCAAGTGAACCTCGAATTCCTCGCGAAGACTGTATGGTCGGCAACATACGATGGCCAATTGTTTGCGTATCCCGACACGCTGGTCGGCACCGACAGCCACACCACCATGGTCAACGGGCTCGGTGTGCTGGGCTGGGGCGTCGGCGGCATCGAGGCCGAGGCGGTGATGCTCGGCCAGCCGATGGCCATGCTGATCCCCGACGTGGTGGGGGTGCGTGTGCAGGGGAGCCTGCGCGAGGGTGTCACGGCCACCGATCTGGTGCTGACGGTCACGCAGTTGCTGCGTCAGCACGGCGTGGTCAACAAGTTCGTCGAATTCTTCGGCCCCGGCCTGGACTGCCTCTCGTTGGCCGACCGCGCCACCATCGCCAACATGGCGCCGGAGTACGGCGCGACCTGCAGCTTCTTCGCTGTCGACAGCGAGACGCTGCGCTATCTGGAACTGACCGGGCGCGACGCGCAGACCGTGGCACTGGTCGAGGCTTACAGCAGGGCGCAGGGCTTGTGGCGTGAGGCGAAAGCGGCCGAGGAGTTGGGCACAGTCTTCAGCAGCATCGTCGATCTGCTGCTGGATGAGGTGGTGCCTTGTCTCGCCGGCCCCGGCAGGCCGCAGGATCGGGTCTTGCTCCCGCAGGTGGCGCAGGCCATCAACAAACAGCTGGAAGGGGGCATCCGTCGCTCGATCACGGTGATCGACGCGGACTACGCGCTGCACGACGGCGACGTGGTCATCGCCGCTATTACCTCCTGCACCAATACCTCCAACCCGGCGGTGATGATGGCCGCCGGACTGCTGGCCCGCAAAGCCGTGGCACTGGGCATGAAACGCAAACCGTGGGTGAAGACCTCGCTGGCGCCCGGCTCCAAGGTGGTCACCAATTACCTGGTGCAGGCGGGGTTGCAGGAGTCGCTGGATGCGCTTGGTTTCAATCTCGTTGGCTACGGTTGCACGACCTGCATCGGCAACTCCGGTCCGCTGCCTGCGGCCATCGACGAGGCTATCGATGTCGCAGAGCTGACAGTGTGCTCTGTGCTTTCGGGCAATCGTAATTTCGAGGGGCGCATTCATCCCCGCGTGCGCGCCAACTGGCTGGCCTCGCCGCCGCTGGTGGTCGCCTATGCGCTGGCTGGCACCATGAATCTGGATATCAGTCGTGATGTCATCGGTCACGACCGCGACGGGCGCCCCGTTTATCTGCGCGATCTCTGGCCGAACAGCCAGGAGATCAGTGACGCCATGGCGCTGGTCAGCCGCGCCATGTTCAGCCACGACTACAGGGCGGTGTTCACGGGCAACGCACGCTGGAACGCGCTGCCGGTCAGCAAGGGCAAGACCTATGCGTGGAATGCCGCGTCGACCT
>JAUSMU010000213.1 GCA_030645995.1 Gammaproteobacteria bacterium
TGCTTGAGTTTGGAGTGTTCAAGGAGCTGAAGGATGCTCAGTATTTCCGGCGGGCCAGCGTCATGGATGGCACAGTAGTATGGCCTCATGAGCAGGATATCTGTCCGGACACCCTGTATCTGGACTCGGTGAAGGTTTGAGTTGTGGGAGCAGATCCCCTGAATGTACGACTCCAGATTGGCCTTGATGCCAGACTCACCGGGAAGGGCGCATATAACAAGCTTAAGGGGCCGAAACTCCTGGGTACCACCGCCCCGCATTAAACTCCAGCATCCGCCCTCGCAACATCGCCCCCACCGCCAGATCATAGTCCATCTTCTCCCCCTCCCAGCGCGTCACCGCCGTGCGGGAATCAATCGCCAGACCAATTCCGTCATGTTCTTTTTCAATAGCCAGTGTTTCACTCGCCATGTCCTCAGCAGCTGCAAATTGCGGAACAAGGACTGCGGGCAGCGCGCGCCCGGCAGGGGTCAAAATTTCGAACTGCCGCTCACCACGTTTCACAATCTCGTAACCCTCCTGATGCAACAGCCGATGGTGATGTCGACACAGCAGCACCAGATTATCGAGCCTCGTCTCGCCGCCATCGCACCAGTGCTGCACATGGTGCGCGTCCACGTAGCGAGACTCGCAGCAGCCTGGAAAGCGGCAGCCGTGATCTCGAATCTGCAGCGCGCGTCGGATTGCAGGCGGAATGGCGCGGGTCTTGCGGCCGATGTTCAGCACATTGCCGTTGGAATCCTCCAGCACTGGGAGCAATGAAGCGTCGCAGCACAGGCGCTTGGCGGTGGCTGGTGACAGTGGCAAGTGATGAGCGCCGCTCTCGATTGAGCAGTGCTGTTCATTGCCATGTTCGATGTGGATTACCACTTGGTATTTGTCGGCGGACGACAGCGGCTGCAATCCTTCCTCCATCGTGCTCATCGCCTGCTCGGCCACTGCGAGCAGTGCATCGACACGTTTCTGCGGGAACGTTTTTTCGGAGAGACTTGCATTATCTTCATCCGTAACGACAGCTGGATTCTGTGCAGCAACCATCGCTTCCACGGCTTTCATGAAGACCGCACCGTCTTCCGGTGTCATCCGGCCACGCAGCACCAGCATGCCGTCATCATCAAAGT
>JAUSMU010000354.1 GCA_030645995.1 Gammaproteobacteria bacterium
TGGTAGCCCTCCTCAGGGCCAATGGAATTCCTGCGGGTTTGTGCTATCAACGCTTAATTATCAGTAGCGGCCATCCACCCTATTGCTTACATGGCTTGGCTGCGGTTTATCTTGAGCCTTATGGCTGGTATCGAATCGATCCCCGGGGTAACAAGACTGGTGTGAACGCAGAGTTTTGCCCTCCAATAGAGAAGCTTGCATTCATGGCGTCTGCAGAAGGAGAGGCCGATTTGCCGGAAATATGGGCAGAACCTTTGCAGCCAGTAGTACGGGTTCTTGAGTTATATAAGAACTATGTCGACGTTTCAGATAATTTGCCTGATGTTCAGTTAATTGGCGCAACGGCGCTGCGCGGACGATAAAAAAGGACGATCTTCGTATGAGCATAGAGGCCGTTATATTCGACATGGATGGGCTGATGCTCGACACGGAGCCGCTATACAAGATGGCGTGGCAGAGAGCAGGAGGTGAGCTGGGGTTCGAGATCGATGACTGCTTTTATGCAACGCTCATTGGGCGCCCTATTCCGGATTGCGAAGCTGATCTCGTAAGAAAGTTTGATGCGGATTTCCCACTTGAGAAATTCCAGCGACGTTGGCCGCAACTCTGGAAGCAGGAAGCTGACAAGGGCATTGCACTTAAATCCGGGTTGTCTGAAATTCTGGATCTCATCAGGGCCGAGAGACTTCCTGTTGCCGTCGCGACTTCCAGTGATACGGAGTACATGAAATTTAGCCTTAGCAAGGCGGGGCTGACGGGACGCTTTGAGGTCGTAGTCACCGGCGACACCGTCAGAAGAGGAAAGCCAGCGCCAGATATCTATTTGGAGGCAGCACGCAGATTAAACGTGTCGCCTTCAAAGTGTTTGGCGCTGGAGGATTCAGAGGCCGGGGTGGTTGCAGCCAATGCTGCAGGAATGATGACAATTTTGATCCCTGACGTGATTGCACCAACCGCCGTAGCGATTGGTGCGTCAAACCACGTTATGGAATCACTGCTTAGCGCAGTCGACTATCTGAAAAATCGCCTCGTAGCAGAATGTCACATGAAACTTGCAATCGCGGAGGGGCGCAAGGCTGTCTCTATCTGCGGAGACAATCCCCCAGTTGGATGCGTTTTGGTCCGCAATAAAGTCGTTATTGCACAGGGCCATACCAATGCCCCTGGTGAGCATCACGCCGAAGCAATGGCACTTCAGCAGGTGAGTGGAGTTGGCAACGAAACCATCGCGTTTGTTACGCTTGAACCTTGCTCATTTCACGGCAGAACTCCCTCATGCGCGTTGGCGCTGATAGAGGCAGGGATTCAGGAAGTGTACGTTGGAATTTTAGATCCAGATCCGAGAAATAATGGCCGAGGCGTTGCAATGTTGAAGGCTGCAGGCATCAAAGTTCATCTGGGAATACTTGCGGA
>JAUSMU010000355.1 GCA_030645995.1 Gammaproteobacteria bacterium
CAGTGGCTTGCTTGTCAGACATGGTTCGCTACGCCTCATTGCCCACACGGGGCTCGTCCAAAATAATCACTCGCAATCATTAACAGCGTGATGCCAGCACTGGGTCCAAAGAAAGCCCGGTAAGCTACCAGAATATTCTCAGGCATGCCACAGGAATGTAACAACCTGCCATGGTCGGCCTGATGCGTCCGGGAGTTTCCGGAAAGTGGTGCGCGGGACTCTGTCACCGTCTATATAATGCACTTCCAGTGAAAAGTCAGCAGTCTTGTCCTGTCCATACAGTTTCATCAACGTGTTACCACCCGGAGATGTAGTTCATGCCCAGTCAAATCAGATCCCGATTCACGCTTGCGCAGCGCATGCGTGGCGTCAATCCATTCCGGGTGATGACGGTGCTGGAAAGGGCCAGGACCCTGGAATCCCAGGGGCGACACATCGTTCATCTGGAAGTGGGGGAACCCGACTTTGTGACAGCCGCGCCAATTCTGGAGGCGGGACGGACCGCTTTGGCGCAGGGACATACCAGCTATACCCCTGCCGCCGGGCTGCCGCAGTTGCGGGAGCGTATCGCCGCATTCTATCGCAGTGATTATGACGTCGATATTGCACCGCAGCGTATCTTCGTGACGCCTGGCGCCAGTGGCGGACTCAGTCTGCTCGCGCAGTTGCTGCTGAATCCGGGAGATGGTGTGCTGATGAGTGATCCCGGGTATCCCTGCAATCGCAACTATGTGCGCCTGGCGGGAGGCGAAGCTCAGCTCGTCGAGGTCGGTGCCGACACCCGCTATCAGGTCGCTCCGGAATTGCTGGAGCGCCATCGCACCGAGCGCACACGTGGCGTGTGGATCGCCTCCCCCGGCAATCCCACTGGGACGGTGCTGGATATCGCCGGGCTTCAGGGGCTCAGCGCGTGGACGGACCGCCACAACCTGCACCTGCTGGTGGACGAGATCTATCATGGTCTCGATTACACAGAGGGCCTGCCTACGGCACTGCAGGTCTCCGACGATGCGCTGGTCGTGAACAGTTTTTCGAAATACTTTGGCATGACCGGCTGGCGGCTGGGCTGGTTTGTCGTGCCCGAACCTCTAGTGGCGGCCAGCAATATTCTGGCGCAGAACCTCTTCATCGCGGCGTCCACTGTCGCGCAGTACGCCGCATTGCGAGCCTTCGATCTTGATACGCGCGAGATATTGGAAGAGCGCAGGGTAGCCTTCGCGCAGCGTCGTGATTTTCTCACCGGTGTTCTGCAGGAGCTGGGATTCGCCGTTCCGGTCGCCACCGAGGGGGCGTTTTACATCTACGCAGGCATCGACAAGTTTGGCGACGACAGTGAATATTTTTGCCACGCTCTGCTGGAACATTTTGGCGTGGCTGTGACGCCTGGCACAGACTTCGGAGATTTCGAAAATCGTCGCCATGTGCGCTTCGCCTTCACGACCAGTATGGAGCAGTTGCAGGTGGCGGCCGACCGCCTGCGCGTGGCGGTGAACTCTGGAAGGTTACGGCGATGAAGTTTGCCACGCCTCTACAGGAGGCTAGGCTGATAAAACGCTACAAGCGTTTTCTCGCCGATGTCGTTCTTGCCGACGGCAGCACGACGACGTTGCATTGCCCTAACACTGGTTCCATGCTCAATTGTGCTGCTCCCGGCAGTCGTGTCTGGTATTCGGTGGCTGAGAATGCGGCACGCAAGTATCCGTTTACCTGGGAGCAGGTGGAAGTCGACGGAGGTCATCGCGTCGGCATTAATACGGGCCGAGCCAATACCCTCGTCAAGGAAGCGCTGCAGAATGACGTGATTCCAGCATTGCGCGGTTATGCCATGTTGCAGAGTGAGGTGGCCTACGGCAGTGAAGGCAGCAGAGTTGACTTTTTGCTGTCTGGAGGTGGCGAGGAACCACTGCCCTCCTGTTACCTGGAGGTCAAGAGTGTCACGCTCGGATTGGGTGATGGTCTCGGTGCATTTCCCGACGCGGTAACTGCCCGCGGTCTGAAACACCTTCGCGAGCTGGTAGCCATGCGCGAGAGCGGGCAGCGAGCGGTTCTGCTGTTCTGCGTACAACACACGGGCATTGATACTGTGGTACCGGCAGATCGCATTGACCCGGTCTACGGGAGAGCGCTGCGCGAGGCCAGAGCAGCAGGCGTGGAGGTAATGGCATGGGGATGTGATATCGGATCGCAGGAGATCATCCTGCGACGCGAACTTCCAGTGCAGATGCCCTGAAGCGCATTTCCCGGGAAGGTGTGGGTCAGATCCTGCCCAGGTGGATGACGTCCTGCTCGTCCACCATCAGGAAACCATTGCCGATGACGAAGGGGATCGGGTGCAGCCGCTTGCCCTTGCAGGGGCCGAGAATGCATTGACCGCTTTCGATCAGGAACAGCGCGCCATGCGTGGAGCATTGAATCAGCGCACCATCACTATCGAGAAAGCGATCTTCCTGCCACTCCAGCGGCGTCCCCAGATGTGG
>JAUSMU010000367.1 GCA_030645995.1 Gammaproteobacteria bacterium
CCTGGACTCGGTGGCCGCCCGGGCTGGCGCCGGGTCGGCCTGGATGATCGTGGTAATTGGCGGCGGCAACACCGTGACGCTGGCCTGGCCGTTGGCGGTCGCAGGCGCCGTGCCAGACGGTGCGTCCGTGCCCAGCAGCGAACTCGGAATCACGCCGAACTGCCAGGCTGCGGCCGCCGCGCCGACAATGACAAGCGCGCCGATGAGCAGGCCGATCGGGAAGGCCTTCGCGCGCTTGCCGTTGGTAGGAAAGCGCACTTCCGAAAACGAGGCCGGCTTGTCGCGCCGCACCGTGGTCGAGGTGGCGTCGCTCGCGGCCGGGGTATCGAGCGCGATCATGGCCACCAGCGGGGCCGCTTCGAGCTTGACGACCTTGGCGTAGGCGCGCACAAAGCCGCGCACCACGGCCGGTCCCGGCAGGGACGCGTAGTCGCCCGCTTCCAGGGCTACCACCTGGCGTACGGCCAGTTTCAATTGGTCGGCCACCTGCTCCACGCTCCAGCCCATGGCTTCGCGCTGTGCGGCAAGGGTCCTGCCCGGCACGCCATGGTTATCGACCGGCGGCTGATCTGCCCACTCTGCACTCATTGGTTCTGTCTCACTCATCAAATGCACCGCGCTGCAAGGCGGCAAACTCAGGCGACGTTGGATGGCGGCGGCGCAGCTGGGTAACCATGCTCGCTTCCGCCGCCTTGTCGCCAGTTTTGCGCTCGACCCGGATTCCCAGCCACAGCACGTCGGCGGCGAGGGTATCCAGCTTGGTCAGCTCTTTCAGGCGGTTAATATAAAATCCGGCACGCGGGTAGTCGCGCCGCTCGTAGTAAATCCGTGCCAGGCCAGCATGAATGGCCGGCACGTTGGGGTCGATGCGCAAGGCGCCGAGCAAATAGCGCTCGGCGGCGTCGAGGTTCTTCATTTTCAGGCTGCAGCCGCCGGCATTGACCATCGCCTTGACGGGCGACAGGTACTTCGGGTTCTTGAGCGCGATCTCGAACTGCGCCACGCCCAGGGCATAGCGTTCGTTCTCGCACAGGAAAGATCCGTAATTATTATTCAGTTCCGGATTGCGTGGCGCCAGGCGAATGGCCTTCTGGTAGCTTTCCTCGGCCAGTTTCATTTCATTCATGGCCGTGTAGATCAGGCCCCGCACGCCATAGGCGTCGGCCAGCTCGGGATCGGCCACCAGGGCTTTCTTGACTTCATCGAGCGCTATTTCGTAACTGCCTTCCTGGTAGTAGCCGATCGCCAGCTGCAAGCGGATGTTGGCGCGCTTGTCGTTGCTGGTCTGGTCGGATGCCGTTTTCAGCTCCGTGTTGCTGCCCTGCAGATCGCCCGGGGCGCGGATGGAGCTGGTCGTGGTGGTGGTACACGCGGCGAGCGCGCCGGCCATGACCAGCAGCGCCACGCCGCGCGTTGCGGTACGCGCCTTCAAGAAGGTATCTCCACGATGCGCCCGAAGTCGGCGCCAAATTTTTTCTGATATTCAGCCATTTTTTCCATACGCTCCTGGACACGTGTGCGGTCTTGCACTTCGCCGGCCAGCTGGCCGCACGCGGCGTCGATATCGTCGCCCCGTGTTTTACGAATGGTAGTGACGATGCCCGCATCCATCAATACCTGGGCAAAGGCCTTGATGCGCGGATTCTTCGAGCGCAGCAGGCCGGATTCCGGGAATGGGTTGAACGGGATCAGGTTGAACTTGCACGATACGCCGACCAGGGGGTCCTTGACCAGGGCCACCAGCTCGCGGGCGTTCTCGTCGCTGTCGTTCACGCCGTCGAGCATGCAGTACTCGAAGGTGATGAAGTCGCGCGGGGCGAACGCGAGATAGCGCTTGCAGGCCGCCATCAGTTCGCGCAGCGGGTATTTCTTGTTCAGCGGCACCAGGCCGTCGCGCAGGGCATCGTTCGACGCGTGCAGCGACACGGCCAGCGCCACCGGCACTTCCTGCGACAGCTTGTCCATCATGGGCACCACGCCCGAGGTGGACAGGGTGACGCGGCGGCGCGACAGGCCGTAGGCGTTATCGTCGAGCATGAGCTTGAGGGCGGTGGCGGTCGGCTCGAAGTTGAGCAGCGGCTCGCCCATGCCCATCATGACCACGTTGCTCACGGGTCGTGGATTCTGCGCGGGCTTGCCATCTTCGTTCCATTCCTGGGCTGGCTTTACGCCAAAACCTGCGAGCTTTTCATTCGCCCACCACAGTTGCCCGATGATCTCGGCCACTGTCAGATTGCTGTTGAACCCTTGCTTGCCCGTTGCGCAGAAACTGCAATCCAGACTACAGCCAGCCTGCGACGAAATACACAAAGTGCCACGGCCAGCCTCGGGGATGAACACCATCTCGACGCTGCTGCCGCTCTCCACCTGGACAATCCACTTGCAGCTGCCGTCTGCAGAACGGTATTCCTGAGTGATCTGCGGCAGGCGAATCTCTGCCACAGATTTCATCTTTTCGCGCAGCGGCTTGCTGATGTCCGTCATCGCATCGATGTCTGTGACACCGCGCTGGTGAATCCATTTGAGGGTTTGACTCGCGCGAAACGGTTTTTCTCCCAGCTCAAGAAAAAAAGCCTGCATCTTGGTCAGGCTCAATCCCATCAGGTTGATTTTCGCTTCGCGCGTCGTCATCACAGGCTCTCTTCTGTTCTCACTGAAAACCGTCACTGATTCCCTTCACTTAGGTCGCGGCATTAACCGCGGGCACAGATCTCGGCGGGACTGAAAAAGTAGGCAATTTCGCGCGCTGCAGAAGCCGCTGAGTCAGAGCCGTGAACGGCATTGGCGTCAATGGACTTGGCGAAGTCAGCACGAATGGTTCCTGGCGCTGCCTGCGCAGGGTTGGTGGCACCCATCAGATCGCGGTGCAGAGCGACTGCATTCTCGCCCTCCAGAACCTGAATAATCACAGGGCCTGAGGTCATGAATGCGATCAGGTCCGGGAAGAAACCACGCTCACGGTGCTCAGCATAAAAGCCACCGGCGGTCTCGTCCGTCAGACGCTGCATCTTGGCCGCAACAATGCTCAGACCTGCCTTTTCGAAGCGGGTGTAGATCTCGCCGATCACATTTTTGGCGACTGCATCGGGTTTGATGATGGATAAAGTACGTTCAATTGCCATGCAAATAACTCCATAACCGGTTACAAGTTCAGAAAACCGGGCATTATACGTGGTAACAATTCTTATTTATATGGGTTTTTCTGGTCGCTTTTCAATCAGACCAAGGACTGTTGACGCAGTGTAGTCAAGGCACGACGCAAACAGCCGACGGCGATTTCAACGTCTTGTTCAGTGCTGTAGCGACCGAGCGAAATGCGCAGGGAACTCTGCGCCAGGTCATCGGCAAGCCCCAAACCACGCAGTACATAGGAGGGCTCCATGCTGGCAGATGTACAGGCAGATCCCGACGAGACCGCCAATTCCCGCAGCGACAACAGCAAGGATTCGCCGTCGACACCGGCAAAAGCCAGGTTGATGATCCCCGGAGCGTGCAGCTCGGGATGCCCATTCAAGGAGATGCCCTCGAGATCGCTCAAACCCTTGAGCAGTTGCGTGCGCAGCAAGCGCAGATGCGTGGCGTCCTGTTGCAGGCGCTGTCCCGCCAGGCGAAATGCCTCGCCCATACCTACCAGCTGATGCGTCGGCAAAGTCCCCGAGCGCATGCCACGCTCGTGACCACCACCATGGATCTGCGCCTCAATCATGACCCGAGGCGCACGACAGACATACAAAGCACCGACCCCTTTGGGGCCGTAGACCTTGTGCGCCGAGAAAGACATCAGATCAACTTGCAGAGACGACAGGTCAATGGGCAGCTTGCCGGCACTCTGGGCCGCATCTACATGAAAAAGCACGCCATGAGCGCGGGTCACTGCACCGATCGCCGCGATGTCGTTAACCGAGCCGATCTCGTTGTTGACGTGCATCAGAGAGACCAGGATGGTCTCGGGACGCAATGCCGCCTCGACGCTGGCCGCACTGATGACGCCATGCGCATCGGGCCGCAGCAGTGTGACCTCAAACCCTTCACGCTCGAGCTGCTGGAGACTGTCCAGAACGGCCTTGTGTTCGATGCAGGAGCTGATGATGTGCCGACCACGGTCGCCGTGAAAATGCGCGACCCCCTTCAAGGCCAGGTTGTCGGACTCGGTGGCGCCAGAGGTCCAGACAATCTCTCGAGGGTCACAATTCACCAGATCGGCAACGTTGCGGCGCGCCTCCTCCACGGCCTCTTCGGCCTTCCAACCAATCAAATGGGAGCGTGAAGCAGGATTACCGAAATTACCATCCAGCGTCAGGCATTCGAACATCCTGGCGGCGACGGCGGGATCTACAGGCGTGGTAGCGGCATAATCTAGATAAATGGGCAACTGCATGTTTTCTCCATCAAAACCCGTCAGCTACCCCTGCCAGCGGGAGATACCTGAGGGATCTGCAGACCGGATTGCAACAAACCAGACTACTGCAAAAAGGTGGTGGCGATGCGGGCGCCCTCAGGCTCGGGCTGTCCAAGCTGATCGAGACGCTGGTCCTGCTCTGCCGCAATGCGCTTGATTTCACTCTTGGCGATCAAATCAGCCAGACTGATGCTACCAAGGAAATCGTGAATACGCTCGCTGAGATCTTCCCAG
>JAUSMU010000380.1 GCA_030645995.1 Gammaproteobacteria bacterium
GCAGAGTGACATTGCGCACGCACTGATAAATTCGGAAGGAATCCGTGTCCTCGATTATCAACCCCCGCACCGACGGATTGAGTGTGTAGTTGGAAATCTCCACCAGCTTCCAGTTCTCCGCCATCGTATCGCTGATGCACTTGCTTCCGGACAGCAGATCGACGTAAGACATCTCGGTTTCCGCCCACGCCTGTGCGGCAACGGTCAGATCGATGGCAAGATTGGTGGTGACGGCGGCATTGTTCTCATCACGGAACAAGATAGAATCCAACCTGATCGCATGTTCACTCTGATTCTGCGCGACCAGCCGCAGGCCCGCGTTGCTTTTCTCGCCCCAGGCGCTCGAATAGATCGCATATTTGATGGGCGAGTCACTTTCCGGGGGAGAGGAGGCCGTAGCAGGCCCTTGTGCGAGTGCCGAGTCAGCAATTGCCAGTGCAATAAGCATGCAGAACGTTGCTTTTGACATGGCAGTAAATATCCCTGAATGAGTAGTTGCAGTGCGGTATCCGGCTTCAGAGGTTAGCTGAAAAGGAGGGGGTTTTCCACGCCGATCTCGCCTATGCTTCGTACGGCACTGCGCGAAGGATGAAGATCGCGCAGGGATGTTCAAGACCTGCCTGGCAATGGATAATGCCAGCTCTCCGAAGACCAGCGGCAGGTCATCGATTACTCCATCTGTTTTTCATAAGTGAGTCACTCTTGAGTATGTTGAATGCAGTAAAACACATCGTCTGTGTGGCCTCGGGCAAGGGTGGTGTCGGTAAATCCACGACCGCCGTCAATCTTGCACTGGCCTTGCATCAACGCGGCCTGCGAGTCGGGCTGCTCGACGCGGACATCTATGGACCAAGCCAGCCTCTGATGCTTGGCGTGAAAGCCGGTACGCGGCCGCAGATCATCGACAACAAATACATGGAGCCGATTCGTGCCCATGGCATCGCCTCCAATTCCATGGGCTATCTCGTGGATGCAACGACGGCGATGGCGTGGCGTGCGCCGATGATCGTCGGCGCCTTCAAGCAGATGCTGGAGCAGACCCTGTGG
>JAUSMU010000385.1 GCA_030645995.1 Gammaproteobacteria bacterium
AGCTTTCGCCGGGTCAGTTCAGGGAGCAGTTCGGGAGGAGTGCTTGACTTGGAGGGGGATCGTAAACCGTGCCCACCTGAGCGGGCACGGGGTCAGCAGATTCGGGACTTTTCGTGAAGAGTTACTCCAGAACCCTGCCAGGAATATCAATGCGACGGGTGCGGCCGAGATCATCGATCGCAACGTAAACGAATTCGCCTTCGGCCACTTTGCGCTTGCCATGGTTGGTCAGCGAGTTGGAAATCCACACTTCGATGTTGACGTGCATGGAGCTGCGCCCGATCTCGCCCATCTCGGCGTAGCAGCTGACAATCGAACCCACGCTGACAGGAGAGTGAAACGCCACGTTGTTCATGGCGACGGTGGCACTGCGTCCGCGGCTCACCTGTTTGGTGGCGATGCCTGCGGCGAGGTCCATCTGGGATACCAGCCAGCCACCGAAGATGTCACCGTTGGCATTGGTGTCTTTGGGCATGGCGAGAGTCTGCAGCGCCAGTTCTCCCTTGGGATGTAATTCTGTAGTTTGGTCTTCCTGTTGCGAACCCATGCGGGCCTCCTGCGGTACTGATTTGAAAATCAAAGATGAAAGTGGAAATTAGCCCCGGCAGGTTAGCACATCTGCCCTTCCCGAGGACACGCTTGCGCCTGCCTTTGGCCATCACCGCGCAAAGCGGGTTAAAATACCCCGCGTGCGAAATGCACAGAATCTGCAAAATTGATCGCCATTTGTCTGATGGAAATGCCCATGCCCAGCCATGATTCACGCACCAAAACGCTCGCCAGCGCCACTGCAAACCCCGTGCAGGCGGAAGCCCCCCTGACGCTTTCATTGATAGCCGGCTATCGCAACGACGGCGAGCCAGTGCTGGAGAAAATTGTTGTGGAGGCAATGACGCCCGCGACCAAAGAGTACCGCCTGCTCAAATCCCCGGTGTTTGTGCGCTGCCTGGCGGCTGGCGACAAAATTCGTTATCCGGCGGACAACCCGGCTGGTTATGAGCTGATCAAACGCAGCGGCAACCTGTGCATCCGCGTGCTGCGCAAGGAGGGCATCGAGGAAGTTGCCAACACCTTGAGCCCGGAGCTGGAGCTGCTCGATGGCACACTGGATCTACAGTCACCGCGCGTGCTGGTCTACAGCATTCACGTCTCCATCGGCTTCCAGAACATCGAGATTCTGCTGGATCGCGTCATTGGGCAGTTTCCGGGGACGGTCTGGTACTATGGCAACGTCTACGATCCAGCCGACGGGGTGACGCCGCTGGACTGGTGGCAGGAATTCCTCGCCCCGGTATGATCGACACACCAGCCCCTGAATCGCATCTCCGCTACGAGGCAGTCCCATGTTAGTTGTCATCTCGCCAGCCAAGTCGCTGGACTACGAGACCCCGGTCAGGATTCGCAAGTTTACGCAGCCCGATTTCCTGCAGGATTCGCAGCAGCTGATCGACAATCTGCGCCAGTTGTCCTCCGCACAGATCTCCGAGCTGATGTCCGTCAGCAGCGCGCTGGGCGATCTCAACCACGCGCGCTTCAACAGCTGGCAGCTACCGTTCGACACGCGCAACGCCAGGCAGGCGCTGTTTGCTTTCAAGGGCGATGTCTATCTCGGCCTCGATGCGCCGTCGCTGTCCAGCGACGACATCACCTTCGCGCAAAAGCACTTGCGAATTCTCTCTGGGCTCTACGGTCTACTACGCCCGCTCGACCTCATGCAGCCCTACCGGCTGGAGATGGGCACAACGTTGAAAGTGTCAGGTGCCACTTCGCTCTATGGCTTCTGGGGCGACCGCATCACCGAGGCGCTCAACGCCCAGCTCAGCCTGGAAAGAAAGCCCGTGCTCGTGAATCTGGCGTCCAATGAATACTTCCACGCGGTTAATGAAAAGCGTCTGGCGGCCGATGTTATCAGTCCAGTATTCAAAGATTTCAAAGGCGAGCAGTACAAGCTGATCAGCTTCTTTGCGAAGAGGGCCCGCGGTTTGATGACGGCCTGGATCATCAAGAATCGATTGCGCAAACCGGCAGACCTGCTCTCCTTTGATGTGGATGGATACCGCTACAGCGAGAAGGATTCCAGCGCGAACACTCCGGTGTTTCTGCGCAATAACATCGATTTTCGCCAACACTTTCGTCAGCAAGAAGCCAACGCATGAAATTACGCATACTGCTCGTAGACGACGCGACCTTTATCAGAGATCTGATCAAGCGTACGCTGCGCAAATTTCTTCCCGCCTGCGAAATTGTCGAGGCTTCCGATGGTCGCAAGGCGCAGGCGATTCTCAACAAACAGACCGTCGATCTGATCCTTAGCGATTGGGAGATGCCGGGGCTCAGTGGAGAAGAACTGTTGATCTGGGTGCGCGCCGAAGAAAAGCTCGCGACTATCCCGTTCATCATGGTTTCCAGCCTGGGTGCCAAGACGCACATTGTGCGTGCCGTAGAATTGGGCGTCAGCGATTACCTCAGCAAACCGTTCACCAGCGAAGAACTGATGCAAAAGGTGCACAAGGCACTCGTGCGCGCCGGCCACATGAAACCCGCACAACAGAGCAATGCCCAGAACGCCGGCGTGTTCAGCTCACTGGAAATTTTCAGCGGACGTGGAGAGTCGTCTGTCAGTGGGTCCGCCGAGGCGCTGCTGTCTCCGGGGGTGGTCAGTCAAGGCGACGCGAAGCCTGCCAGAGGGGCGTCCAGAATGAAGGGCACCGGACTGATCCGCTTCGCCGATCAGCAGCTCAAATGCATGATCAAGAGTATCGACAACGACGAGATGTCCGTGATCGCCCGCCGCACCCCACAACTGCCTACCGTCTTCGAACGTCTCCAGGTGGATCTCTCCGCAGGCAATGATATCGGTGGTCTGCTCGGCGGGCTCGGCGCTTATGTGCATAGCATAGCCGCCGCCGAAAAGAAGCCGGATGCGGAATTCCTGACACTCGTCATTCGCTTCGACACGGCCGATGCCCATACGCGGGATAAGTTGTCACAGTTCCTGACCGCCAGTCAGGAGGACTGAACCGTGCAGCTGCCCTTCAGCCAGTCCTGTGAGAACAACAAGGAACCGATTCTTGCCGTTCTTCACAAACACTTTGCGGCAGGCGAGCACCGCCAACCACTTCGCGTTCTGGAAATCGCCGGGGGCACCGGTCAGCACGCAGTTCACTTCACCACGCACATGCCGTGGCTGCACTGGCAGAGTTCCGATGTCCCGGAGCTGGTCGATACCCTGAACATTCGTCTGCGCGCCGCCGCGCAGCCCAATCTGCCGCTGGCGTTGCCACTGGATGTCACACAGCAGGATTGGGGCGTGAACCCGTTCGACGCGGTGTTCACCGCCAACAGCCTGCATATAATGCCGGCCATTGCCGTTGCGGAGTTTTTTCGGCGTCTGGACAACATCATCGCGAGCGGCGGACATCTCTGCATATATGGCCCGTTCAAATACGGAGGCAACTTCACCACATCCAGCAACGCGCAGTTTGACCTGTGGCTTAAGAGCAGAAATCCCCTGAGCGGGGTGCGCGACTTCGAGTGGGTGAACGAGCTGGCAGGTGAGGCCGGCCTGACGCTGCTGGAAGACAACACCATGCCTGCCAATAATCAATTACTGGTGTGGAAAAAATAGGCGGGGGTTATTCGCAACGGCTAGACTGCGTGCGTCTCTTGTACTAACATCGCAATGGTTGATCCAGCTAACGAGGTGCCACCATGGCTGCCATTGCATCTTCATCTTCTACCCGGTCCGCCCGCTTGGGGCTGCGTGCCACACCCGAACAGGAAGTGGTGCTGCGCCGTGCGGCCGAAGTGGCACACAAATCGCTGACCGATTTCATTCTCGACAGTGCCTGTCTGGCCGCCGAGCAGACCCTGCTCGACCAGCGTTTGTTTATGGTCTCGGGTAGCCAGTACCAAGCCCTGATGAATTTGCTGGAACAGCCAGAGCAGCCCAGCGAGGGGTTGCGCGATCTGTTCTCGCGCAAAGCCCCGTGGGACAAGACATGAGCTTATGCGGCCCAGAGCCTCTGGGTTTGCAGCATCAGCTGGAAGGGTTCGACTGCGGCACACCAGCCTTGAACGACTGGCTGCTGCGCCACGCCCGACAGGCTCACGGCAGCGGATCGGCCAAGACATTCGTAGTTGCAGATAGTGGCCGCGTGGTCGGCTACTTCAGTCTGACCGTCGGCCAAGTCGATGTGCTGGAAGCACCCGAGCGCATCAGCAAGGGCATGGGGCGCTACCCTCTGCCGGCAGTGATCCTGGCGCGGCTTGCAGTCTCCACGGGGGATAAGAGGCGTGGCATTGGCTTTGGCATGTTGCAGGATGCCATCCGCCGCACAATGCTGATTGCCGAGCAGGCTGGCATCCGCGCCATGCTGACCCACCCCATCGACGAAGAAGCCGCAAAGTTCTACACCCGTTTTGGCTTCATCGCATCGCCGCTGCGTGAGCGACAATTGCTTCTACTTCTGAAGGATGCCCGTCACTGGGTACGCTGAGCCACAAGCACTATTCGTACTTCCTACTCGTACTGCGCCTCGTGCGCCATCAACACCTCTCTGACGCTCGCCGCCCAGATGTCGTAACCCTTGTCATTCAGATGCAGGTTGTCTTCCACGAAGATGTCCGTCATCACCGCGCCATCGCTCTTCAGGAATGGAGTGGCCACGTCGATGTAAGTCACCAGCGCATCACTTTCGGCGAGCGCCTTGTAACGCTCGTTCAACTCCAGCGCCACCGGCCAGCTCTCTTCACGCAACACGCTCGGCTTCACTGACAGCAAGTAGATGCGTGCCTGTGGGAGCTGCGCGTGGATGCGGCCGATCATTTCTTGCAGCTGCGCCATGATGGTGTCATTGGGAATAAAGTTGCGGCCGGTGTCGTTGTCACCTTCGTAGATCAGGATCGCGCGCGGCTGATACGTCAGCGCCACGCGATCAAGATAATGCAGCAGGTCGTTCATCACGCTGCCACCGAAGCCTCGGGGAATCACAGTCAGCGGCGCGAGATCTGCAGGCGCCTCTTCGTTCCAGAACTTGATGCTGGAACTGCCCGTCAGCACGATGGCATTCTTCGGAGGCGGAGTCGCACGGTCCTGCGCCTCGAACTTCTGAATGTCCTCTTCGAAGCGGGTCGGGTCCGGCAGTTGCTGGGCGGTCGCCTGCAGGCTGAATGCTACGGCACAGAGGAAGGCGGCAAGACTGGAGAAACGAATGCGAGACAAATGGGCACGAAGTAGTGACACGGCTGGCTCCTGATTATTGTTGTTGGAAAGGCGGAATTACTTCAATTCGCCCAGCGCTAATCTGACACAAAGCCGTGCCTTTAAGAAGCCCCGCAGATATTCAATCAAACCCACCGAATTGATTGACGAAAGCGCTGTCGATGCCTGCAAGCGGGTGCTAGCCTGATCGCATGTTTCAGTGCCGGAGACCCCCATGCAAGAACCCGATTT